>NZ_JVLI01000118.1:0-43885 GCF_001072315.1 Streptococcus pseudopneumoniae
TAGCACAGGAAGTGATTTTTTGCGCTTTTTTACTGTTTTTTTTCAAATAAAAAGACAAGAAAGAATCCGTAATTTACGAAAACCTTCTTGCCTTTTTAGGATAAATTATAAAGATACTAGATTTAATCGAATAGCCTCACGTACAGCTCCAACTCTACTCGTCACTCCCAACTTTGAACAAATATTTGAAACATGGGTATCCACCGTTCTCCTGCTGACAAATAAACTATTTGCTATCTTTTCATTAGAATATTCTTTTACAATAAGTTCCAATACACTTAACTCCATATCTGTCAATAGATTATTTTCTTGCTTTTCTAACAAATCATCTGGGATAACGTGATTTCCCTTATAAACAGCATAAATTGCACTTTTAACATCCAAATAAGAACTTTCTTTGGGTAAAAAAGCTTGAATCCCAAAGTCCATCGCTCTCTTATGTAACAAAGTGTCATAAAATCCTGATAAAAGAACTATCTTGGGAACTGTATTCAGAAATCTATTTATCTGACTAATAACATCAAATGCCGTCACTCCTTTCAGCATAAAATCCATAACTAGCACATCTACCTTTTCATGCTTGAGACAAAGAAGTAAATCTGCTACTTCTGTATAGGAACCAACAATTTTAAAATCATCTTCCTTTAAAAAATAGTTCTCCAATCCTTGTAATACTAAACTGTGATCATCAATCAAAACCAAACGAATCATTTTTCTTCCCTTCTATAGGTATTCGTATCTTCACACTTGTAGGTTCTATATTTATCTGAACAGTTCCCCCCAATAAATGAACCTTCTCTACAATTCTATTTAAACCAAAATGATATTCATTAGACTGATAGTTTCCCTTAAAAATACCATCGTCTATAACTACAATTGATAAAATCTTTTCTTTTGTAGATAAATCTACAGTAATTTCTCTAGCATTCCCATGAAGAATACTATTATTTACTAGTTCTTTAACTGTCCTTAATACAAACGTGCCCACTTTATCATTAACTTTTTCTTCATCTATTGAAAAAGTTGTCATAATCGAAACAGTTTCCATCTTCATGAATTGGTTTAATATGCTAGTAATAGATTCTTTCAGCCCTAATTCATGCACCATTAAAGGATAGATATTGGAACATAAATCTCTTAATTCAAAGACAATATCATCCAACATCTCTAATAAAGCTACCCTATTAATTTGTTCACTAATTTCTATCTGCTTTTTATAATAAATAACCTTCTGAATTGTAGTATCATGTATAAACGTTGCAATTTCTTCCCTCTCCAATTCAGTAGCTACAAAAGTATGAAAACTACTAAAGATTCCCTCCATTTTATGGCTAATCAACATCATTTTCCTTATTTCAGGTAACAAAGCTAGCGAAAAGAGAAAAGTGTAAAGAACGAAAAAAATTGGAGAAAATTCTCTTAATAACAGACTAAAAAGAATAATTAGACTAGTAAAAAAAACGGCAAATATCAAGTTATATATGAACGGGTTCCACTTCCAAGCAACATATACCATTCGCTCTAGTATCAAGTTATTTACAATAGAGAACAAAATAAGCAACAATAGAGGAATACTATAAATAAACGAAACTTCCTTACCAATCGGAAAAATATATCCAAAAAATAGAGGAAATAAGGCAAGAACTGCTAAAAATAAGGTATGAATTGGCAACATTTCTCTTATCTGAGAGTAATTTATAAGCATCTTTAACAGTAGGATAACTAAAAAGAAAAATACTAAATAAAATACTCCTCTAGAAAAAAAGGTGGTCAAAAAATCAATGGGCTGTATAAGATTATAAACAAACAAAAGTTGAGTGATGAGTGAATAGCCCAGTATAATACGAGAAAAGTTAGAAATGGTTGAACCTTTTATCTTCAGGACTAACACTCTAATGAAAATATCCATGAATAATGGAAATAAAGTCAAGTATGAAATTAATAGACTACGACCAAATACATCTCCTATACTTGATGGAATAATCGATAATAACATCAGACTAGTATAAATAATAAAATAAAAATATCGTTTTCCAGTTTTTCCTCTACTTCTACCTTTTATGTATAAGCGAAATAACAGTAGAATCAGAAAAGCAATGATTGATAAAACAAGAAAGATAATTTGGCTTGATCTCCCAGATTCTATTATTAAAGTCTTTGAAATTCCTCTATCTAACACTGTCACAGAATGAAGCGGTTCAACAATTAAAAATCGAGATAATAAGAAATTACTATCTGGATTCTGACCGTCTATTTGTATAATAGATGACCCTATTATCTCTTGATGATTCGCAAAGCTTCCCAGATTATGGACTTGTCTAACTATCCACTCATTATCATGTTTATCTACGGTGATTCCACTGTACGTTCGATTATACACCGCAAATAAAAAATAAAGAAAGAAAATAAATAACAAAACTAAATAAAATCGAAATGTTTTTGACTTCATTTCCATTAAATCTCCATATTTCAATCGATATTGATGTTTATTCTACCATTTTTTCATTCAATAAGACAGGTTTTATAGTTAAATTTATTCTTTTTTCTTTCGAGATATAACTGATACAATCTTCTAGTAGGTAAAATCCTCCCTGATTTGACTTTTGAAGATAAGATGAAAATCGCCTACGAACACTTGAAACGCTTGATTAACCTCAAAGGAGAAAACGTAGCAGTTCGTGAATTCCGTGGACTCGCTCCTCACTATCTTCGTGGAACATCTGGTGCAGCTAAACTCCGTGGAGCCATTTCACAAGCTAGCACCCTAGCAGAGATTGAAGCCCTCTTGCAACTGGATAAGGCTTAATAGTTTAAAACCCGTAACTCTCTTAAAGGTTACGGGTTTTTGATTGTAAAAATTCAAATACTGAGAGCTATTATTGACTCAAAGCAACACTGGAAACCTTACCATCCGCTCCTGTTGTAATTTGGATGATTTTTCCTCCACCGATTTTGGCATTATACTTACCATCATCAAGAGTATAAGAATAGCCTTTGATAGAGTAATTTTCTTTCTTTCCATCAGCAGATTCTACTGTAAATTGGCCACCTGATGAAACTGTAATGGTTTCGCCATTGGCTCCCTTCCAATTGCCCGCTGCAGCTGAGAAATTACCATCTACCATGGTTAAAACACCCTTGTAGCGTTTATTTTGCTCTGCTTGCTTGTCTTGAAATTTGCGGTCAGTTGTAGGATCATAGCTTGATTGGTTAGACTGGGCTTGAGGAGCCTGTTGAGTTGAAGGAGCCTGAGCAGGAGTTTGTTGACTAGCTGCCTGCTGATTAACCACTTCTTGACCTTGTCTTTGCTCTGGTGCAGGTGCCGCTTGTGATGGTGTTGCACTTACTGAAGACTGGTCGGTAGATGCCTTGGCCTTTTCAGATGAAGCTGAACTTGAGGACTTCTGAGTCTTGCTTTCTTTGCTAGAAGAAGCTACTTTAGAACTTGATGATTGGCTTGTCTTAGCAGAACTGCTTGCTTGAGTTGTTTCCTTTTTATTTCCACAAGCTCCTAATAGTAGGGTAGAAGCTAATACAGTTGCTGTCATCAATTTGATATAGGTTTTCTTTTTCATTTTTCTACTCCTTTGTAATATTTTTGAAATATTAAGAAATCTTTTTGTAATATAATTGTAACATTGGGGTTTAAATATGTCAACGATTTATTTAAACTATTTTAAAAATCTCACACAATTTAAACACCTTTACTCCTCCTACTCTTCTATTCGTAATAAAACAGAAAAACAGGTGATTTTTCTATTAAAAATTTAAATTTGTTTTTTGTAGTCGCTTTCATTATTTTAGAAAAAGGGATATAATACCATTGAAATAGAATATAGGAGGTGCACTCTTATGCTAAATAAGTATTACAAGTATCTTCCTTGGTTGATTTTAGGAGCTATTGGCTCCTATCAGTCAGCCACTCACTATGCGCGAACTGCATTTGATGTCTTCTATATGACTACAATCTTTTTGATTATCTATATCGCTTTGTTATTCCTACACGAAAAATATCTCAAGTATCGATACAAAGATTTTTTTACTCACATGTTGAGCAATTCTAAGAAAGATAGCCATCCCTAAAAACAGTCGCAACACAAAACCATCTCATGATGGTACATAAAGAGGTCGGGAACTTTGTCCCGACCTCGTTTTTATGCAATATCAAATTTTAACTGGCCTGCTTTAACACCAATCTTAAGTGTGCTGCCTGCCTCTAATTCTCCCTTGAGAAGAAGTTCTGCCAACTTGTCCTCCACTTCTGTTTGCAGGGTTCTGCGAAGTGGACGGGCTCCCATCTCTGGGTCATATCCTTGATTTGCCAATAATTTCAGTGCTGAAGATTGTAATTTCAAGTCAATGCCTTTTTCAGCCAAACTTGCCACTAAAGGTTTGACCATAATCTTCACAACTTCCTGCATATGGTCGCTAGACAGGCTATGGAAGACCACCTTTTCATCAATACGGTTGATAAACTCAGGTCTATAAGCCTTTTTCAGCTCTTCAAACATGCGTTTTTCCATATTTTCCTGGTCAAAACGAATGTCCTTTGCCCCAAATCCGACAGTCTTGTCATCCCGAAGGGCTGTCGCACCAAGGTTTGATGTCATGATGATAATGGTATTTGAAAAGTCGACCTTGCGGCCCTTGCTATCGGTCAAGACACCGTCATCCAGAACCTGCAAGAGAACATTAAAGATATCTGGGTGGGCCTTCTCTACCTCGTCAAAGAGGAGAACGGAGTATGGTTTGTTGCGAACCTTCTCAGTTAACTCCCCACCTTCTTCATACCCCACATAGCCTGGAGGAGCTCCGTTGAGACGACTGGCTGCAAATTTCTCCATATACTCACTCATATCAAATCGAATAAGGGCTGATTCGTCGTCAAAAAGAACTTCTGCCAAAGCCTTGGCCAATTCGGTCTTACCGACACCTGTAGGCCCTAGGAACATAAAGGAACCAATCGGACGCTTGTGACTGCGAATCCCTGACTGGTTGCGGCGAATCGCACGGCTAATACTTGAAACAGCTTGATCTTGACCGATGACACGTTTGTGCAGTTCAGATTCCAAGTTTAAGTATTTCTTGGCATCAGTCTGAGTCAGTTTTTGAACGGGGATACCTGACAAGCGACTCAAGGTGGTCAAAATATCAGACTCTGTCACCAAGTCTTTATAGACAGGTACTTCCTCTTCTTTTGCGATTAGCTGGGCAGCCTGTTTCCACTTGCCATCCATCAAGGCCTTGTCAGCTGGACTCAAGTCAGAATCGTCTGCTTTTACATGCTTTGATTTATTTTGCACTGTTGCTGCTGCCTCATCCAAGAGATCGATAGCAGAGTCTGGCAAATGGCGACTGGTCAAGTAACGATGGGCCATCTTAACGGCTGTTTCAACCGCTTCATCTGTGATTTGCACACGGTGATGTTTCTCATAAGTCGCCTTCAAGCCTTGCAAAATGGTCATGCTGTCTGCTACACTTGGCTCTTCAATCGTCACTTTGGCGAAACGACGAGAAAGAGCCGCATCTTTTTCGATGTGTTTTTGGTATTCTTCCTGAGTGGTTGCACCAACCGTTCTCAAAGTTCCACGCGCCAAGGCTGGTTTCAAGATATTGGCCGCATCCAGAGTCGAATCAATCCCGCTCCCAGAACCCATGATGGTGTGGAGTTCATCGATAAAGAGAATTACTTGACCATCTTCTTCAATATCCTTGATGATATTATTCATGCGCTCTTCAAAGTCACCACGGAAACGTGTCCCTGCCACGACATTCATCAAATCCAGTTCTAACACGCGCATCTTAGCCATTTCCGCAGGCACATCACCGCTAGCAATACGCTGAGCGAGCCCAAGCGCCAAGGCTGTTTTCCCGACACCAGCATCCCCAACCAAGACAGGGTTGTTCTTAGTCTTCCGACTCAAGATTTGAATCATACGCGAGATTTCCTTGTCCCGACCGATGACTGGTTCTAACTTGCCAAAACGCGCTTGCTCTGTCAAATCATGCGTATAATCCTCGAGACCACCGCTTGGAGTCTGGGGCATGCCCATCATATTGGCCATAGAATTTTGCTTGTCAGCTACTGTACGATGGCGTTGGCGTAAAGCCTTGAGATCTTCACGAGTCCAGCCTGCTCGTTCTTCTAAATTTCGACGAAGGGCTGCAATCTTGACCTGATCTTTCTTGTCTTCATAAGAAAAACCAGCCCTCTCCAAGATACGAGTCGCCAAGGCATTTCCATCATGCAAAATCGCATAGAGGACATGCTCTGTCCCCAGCACCTTAGCATGAACCACTGACGCCACATATTCCGCTTCATCAAAAAGAACCTGCAAACGATGGGAGAACAGCAATTCCGTAAAGGTTTCATCCTGGCTGTAGTCCGTTTCAGTCAGTTCCAAGGCCACCTCTTCTAAACGGTCCATCTCATATGGATAATCATTTAAAGTTGCCCCTGCCACACTATAACTGTGATTGGACATGGCAATCAACAAGTGCCAAGACTCTAGATAATGAGCTCCAAAATGGCCAGCCACCATGTAGGCACTTTCGATACATTCATTCAATGCTTTTGAATAGTTCATCTTACTTCCCTTTTCTATCTACCTCTTGTATGACCTGTCGTAGCATATTAGCACGAACAACTGGAGCTTCTTCTCCTAGAACGCGATCCAAAGCTACTGCTACCAGCAAATTCATCTCCTGCTTGGTCACCAATTCCTGCTCAACCAAAAGCTGTAGAATATCCTCATAAATTTCTTGACTGACCCGCTCACCAATTGAGTAAAGCAGCTCCCTGAGCATTTCATGATGACTAGAAAACTCAATCCGTCCTATACGAATATAGCCTCCGCCACCACGCTTACTTTCAACCAAGTAGCCTCTACTTTCCGTAAAGCGTGTCTTGATCACATAGTTAATCTGACTGGGAACAACTTGAAAAGTATCTGCCAACTGACTCCGCTGCAACTCCACAATTCCAGATTGATCTAAAATCGCCTTGATGTAGGCCTCAATATGATCCGATGTATTTTTAAATCTCATTACAAACCCACCTCTCTCTTTAAACCTTGACTATCTTTGACTATTATACCGAAATTTTCTCATTTTTAAAAGAAAAAGGGCGCTGGTAAAGGATAATCTTCACCAACTCCCACTTTTTCTACTTATCTAAGCCTAATTCTGCTAAGATTTGACGTTTGTAGGCAATCTTTTGGACTTCCTTGTCCTCATCTTCAGACCAATCTAGTTTAATTTCTGAAACAATCTGCCCAGGGCGATTTTTCAAGATATAGATGCGGTCGCTGAGATTGAGGGCCTCCTCGATACTATGCGTGATAATCAATGTTGTCAGTTGCAACTGCTTGTGAATCTCAAGATACCAAGCGTGGAGTTCCATCTTGGTCATCTCATCCAAGGAGCTAAAGGCCTCGTCTAAGAGAAAGAGCTTGTGCTCGAAAAGGTAGGTTCGAAGCAAGGCTACACGCTGGCGCATCCCGCCACTGAGTTCATGAGGGTATTTATCTCTTATAGCTGTCAACTGGAAGGTCGCAAGAATGTCATCCGCGCGGGCAATAGCTTCAGCCTTATCCACTTTTTGAATCAAGAGGGGTAAAATGATATTACCAAGAACGGTCTTGTGCTCCAAGAGTAAATCCTTTTGCAACATATAACTCACGCGCCCCTTGGGATTTTCTTCACCATCAAGGACAATTCTCCCTGACTGAACTTCTAAAATCCCAGCGATCAGATTAAATAGAGTGGTTTTTCCAACACCACTTGGACCTAAGATAGAAACCACTTCACCTGAAGTCACCTGCAGGTTAATATTCTCTAAAATTTTCTCCTCGCCATAGGCATAACTGACGTGTTCTAGTCTAATTTCTGTCATTATTTCACAAATTCGTTGGTGAAGCCTTTGTCTGTCAAGTCTTCTTTAAGGATACCATTTTCTTTATCCCATTTGTAGAAGGCATTCCAGCGAGCCGCATCAAATTGCCCCCATTTTTCCTTGTCGCTTGCGTATTCTTTTGACAAGTATTTTTGAGATTCGATGACAAAGTCACGTTTTTCCTTGAGTTCAGGTGCATTTTTGATGAGGATATCAGCTGCTTCTTCTGGATACTCCATGGCATATTGGTAGCCTTTTTTGATAGCTTGGATGACTTTACGTGCTTCTTCTTTGTTGTCTTTCAAATAGTCGTTGTTTGCGATGATAACTGGTGAGTAGTAGTCAAATTCTTTAACGTAGTCTTTCAAGTACATAAAGTTAGCATCTACACCTTGAGATTTGGCAAGAATTCCATCCCATCCATAGTAGATCCAAGCAGTGTCAAATACTCCATTAGCAATCGGTGTGATTGAGTTTGAGTCGTTGTTTGGTACTTTTTCTACCTTCTCAAAGTCCCCACCTTGTGATTCTACCAAAGTTTTCAACATAGCAAGTTCAGTTGGGTCATTCCAAGTCCCGTATTTCTTACCAACTAAGTCTTTTGGACTAGCTACATTATCAGATTTACGAGAGATAATTCCTGATGTATTGTGTTCAACAATAGCTGCAACGGCAGTAATTCCTGCACCTTTTTCCAATTTTTTAGCCATGTAGTCTTGGAAATAGACTGCAAATGGCGCCTTGCCATTGATAACCAAGTCAGAAGAACTTTCTTCTGGTGGCAATTTCAAATCAACATCCACTCCAGCTTCCTTGAAATAGCCTTTTTCCTTAGCCACATAAAGCCCTGTGTGGTTGGTATTTGGTGTCCAGTCTAGGATAAAGTCGATTTTCTTAAGTTCTGCTTCCTTATTATCCTTAGAAGCAGTTCCTTGACCACAGGCCACAAGCACAACAGCTACAAGAGCTGTCACAAGCGTTAAAAACACTTTCCATGTTTTTTTCATTTTGATTTCCTCTTTTCTTTTTTGAAACATTCTAATTCTACGAACGTTTCCATTTAATAACATATTTTTCACTGACATCAACCAGCTTCATACCGAGAAGACTAATAATCGATACCAGAATAATAATAGCAAACATGGTATCATACTGAAACAGTTTCTTGGACTGAATCATGTAGACACCTAGACCCTCAAAGCCTCCCAACCACTCAGATACCACTGTTGTGATAAAGGCGTAGGATACACTGACCCTTAGACCTGCATAAAAGTAAGGCAGGCTGACAGGAATTTTAAAATGCCACAGGATTTGCCAAGGTTTGGCCCGCATCAGACTAAACAAGGTCAGCATATCCTTGTCACAATGCCTAAAACCGTCCAAAATGCTGACGATGATGGGGAAGGTTGTCGTTAAGATAATCAAGACAATCTTGGGCAAAATCCCATAACCGAGCCACAAGACCAGGATAGGAGCTATGGCAATAGTCGGGATAGTCTGAACAACCACCATCATAGGGTAAATCAAGTCATTGAGCCAAGTCAAACTATCCATGAGCACAGCCATGAGACAGGCAATCAAGACTCCCAAAATTAGACCTAGCAAAGCCACTCTCAAGGTCGCCCAGCTATGGTGCCAGAGAAATTCTCTGTCACGAACAAAGGCCTGGAGAATTTCAAGAGGTGTCGGCAGGATAAACTTAGGGAGAAGTTTAAGAAAACCTGCTAACTGCCAGATTGACAAGACTCCCAGAAAACCCAATAGACTAATGTGTCGTCTCAGTATACTTTTCAAGTTTCTCATCAATACTTAAAATCTCTCCTACATTTATTTTGACATTGGCAAAGACATTGTCTGCCTCCTGTCCCGCTACTTCCAACGCTTCTTTGAGAATACGCATAAGCTCATCAAACTCCCCTTCCAAGATCGTTTCAAATGGTGTCACCACCATGGTCACTTCTTGAGCTTGCAGATAAGCAATGACCTGATCGATAACAGCTATCCGATCAATCCCCTGTGCTAGGGGTAAAACTTGCAAGGCAATGCTTGCTTTCATAAAAACCTCCTCTTCTCATTTTCCTTTGACAAAAAGAAAAACCTTTACCATATATGGAAAAGGTGCAAAATAGACTAAGTATCGTTCCCTACGCTGGCATTACCCAGATCAGGTGCGGTCGAAGTTTAACACTTCCTCTCAGACTGTACACAGACTCCCATATATTATATGGACATATGATAGCGCAAAATAAAAAAAATGTCAAGGAAACTGCTTACAGAAAAGAGCAGGAAAAATTTCCTACTCCAATTTTCTATACTCGTTCTCCATCACTGTTTACTCTGTAGCCATCCACTGTCGTATTAACAGCTAAGGCACCCGAAGAGTAAGAATAATACCACTTACCAGAAACTTGATACCAGCCTGTTTTCATTGCCCCTGAACTATCCAGATAATACCACGAGCCATTTTCCTTTAACCATCCTGTCTGCATTTCACCAGATGATTTCAAATAATACCAGCTGGAACCATCCTTCAACCATCCCGTTGATTTAGACCCATTTGATTTAAAATGATACCAACTACCATTTATTTTTTTCCAACCAACAGTCGATCCAGTATTTGAGCTATAATTAGAACTATTTCCTGATTGGTTCTGATAATTCTGTGAAGAAGCCACTCCTTCTAGCTGGATATAGCGACGACTTCCGTTATAAGCCGTATAGCTCATCCACTTGTATCCATCTTTTTCGAGAATTTGATCATAATGAACATTCTCCCCAGGATAATAGTAATCAATTGCAGTTGCGCTAGCTAGGGGTTCAGTTTTGATAGCAGACTTAGACTTGAAATAATGTGTTCCTCCTGTTGAAACTGAGGTTTGACTATTCCCAACACTGCCACCAGCTAAATCTTTAAAATGAATAAATCCTGTCATCGTATTTGCTTTTATACTTCGTTTATTATAGGCTTCTGTATAACCATAGTTATATTCCTCGATCTCAATCTGATCTCCCATTACATTTGACACCCAGGCAACATGCCCATAAGTTCCTGCAGTAGACCAAGCAATGGAGCCAATCGTCGGTGTATTATCTACACGATAGCCTTCACGACGAGCACGATGCCCCCATTCATTCGCATTTCCATAAGCTCTTGGAATCTCAAAACCATTGACATTACTCAAACGAAAGGCTGCAAAAGAAGTACACTGACGAGAATACATGCGCCACTGATCAATCTCCTGGCTCCCATTTTTATAATAGACAGGATAATCATCCCCTCGCGCAATCGATCCATTCCCTCCAGAATAGGCATAGACACTATCACCCGCTGCTAGCATCAATCCTACTACTAAAAAAGGAACAAGCTTTTTAACTGACATATTCAAACAATAACTTGTCCCTCTTGCTATAAACGGTAAAATTTTCATTCTTCCTCCTTGAAAATAATATAAATCGAAGATTACCTTCACTTAAACTATTCGGAGAAAAAAGAAAAAGTGAGAAAATTTCTCACTTTAGTCCAGATAATGAATTAGATTTTTTTCTGTAAGGATATCTGAGTAAGTAAAGGATTCAACATAAACATTAGCTTGTTTATCTCCTTCAACGTTCCCAAATTCCACGATAAATAGGGATGGATAAACTTCAATTAGCTTACCCAATCTATTTTTTTGGCGCTTACGCCCATTTCCCAAGGTCATTTCAATTACATGACCCTCATGCGCCTTGATTTCCTCTTTAATTTTTTTCATCTTAGCTACATCTGTAAATGCATCTGTCATCTTATTTCCTCCCTTTTTGATATACTTGAAAATTTATTGTATTCTTTTTGGAAAATTAATTCCACAGTTCCACGAGCTCCACTACGGTTTTTCTCAATGATAACTTCTACCTTATTATTTGGGATGCCTTCCTCTTCTTCACCACCACGCTCATAGTAATCGTCACGATAAAGAAAGGCTACGATATCAGCATCCTGCTCGATAGATCCCGATTCACGAATATCAGACAAGACCGGTCTCTTGTCCTGACGTTGTTCTACACCACGAGAAAGCTGACTTAGAGCAATTACTGGAACTTTCAGTTCCTTGGCTAGGATTTTCAACTGACGTGAGATTTCTGAAACTTCTTGTTGGCGGTTTTCTCGCCCAGTTCCCGTGATCAATTGAAGGTAGTCTATCAAAATCAAACCAAGATTTCCAGTTTCTTGAGCCAGTTTACGAGAACGAGAACGAATCTCTGTAATCCGAATCCCTGGTGTATCATCAATATAGATACTTGCATTCGCTAGATTCCCTTGAGCAATGGTATACTTTTGCCATTCCTCATCGGTCAATTGCCCCGTACGGATAGAATGCGATTCAACCAACCCTTCTGCCGCAAGCATACGGTCTACTAGACTTTCCGCACCCATTTCGAGTGAAAAAATAGCAACCGTTTTGTCCAACTTAGTCCCAATATTCTGAGCAATATTCAAGGCAAAGGCTGTCTTACCAACCGCTGGACGGGCTGCTAGAATAATCAACTCCTCCTCGTGCAGACCAGTCGTCATATGATCCAGATCACGATAACCTGTCGCAATCCCTGTAATATCGGTCGTTTGTTGCGAGCGAGCTTCCAGATTTCCAAAGTTGACATTCAACACATCTCGAATATTCTTAAATCCACTTCGATTAGCATTTTCGCTGACATCAATCAGGCCTTTTTCTGCCTGAGCAATGATTTCATCAGCTGGTTGCGAAGCCTCATAAGCTTGATTGACAGACTCTGTCAACTTGGCAATTAAACGACGTAGCATTGCTTTTTCTGCAACAATCTTAGCATAATACTCCGCATTAGCAGAAGTTGGCACAGAATTGACAATCTCAACCAGATAAGACAGGCCACCAATATTCTGCAAATCACCTTGATTATCAAGAATAGTACGAACCGTTGTTGCATCTATGGCATCACCACGATCGGATAAATCAACCATAGCTTGGAAAATCAAACGATGGGCATACTTAAAAAAGTCCCGAGACTCAATGTATTCTCGCACAAAAACAAGTTTACTCTCATCAATAAAGATAGCCCCCAAAACGGATTGCTCAGCTAAGATATCTTGAGGTTGTACTCGTAACTCTTCTACTTCTGCCATCAGACTTCCCTTCCTTTTACAATCTTGTCAAGAAGGTGTAAATTTATCCTTCTTTCACACGAAGATTGATTACACTTGTGATATCTTGATAGATTTTCACTGGCACATCGATCAAACCAACTGCTCGAATCGGAGCTTGTACTTGAATATGACGTTTATCAATCTTAATTCCAAATTGCTTTTGCAATTCTTCTGCAATCTTCTTATTGGTAATAGAACCAAAGGTACGACCATCTGGACCAACTTTTTCAACAAATTCTACAACAGTTTCTTCTGCTTCAAGTTGGGCTTTAATTGCTTTTGCTTCTGCAATCATCTCAGCGTGAGCTTTCTCTTCGGATTTTTGTTTACCACGAAGTTCACCTACCGCTTGAGCAGTTGCTTCTTTGGCTAGATTCTTTTTGATAAGAAAGTTTTGTGCATACCCTGTTGGTACTTCCTTAATTTCGCCTTTTTTACCTTTTCCTTTAACATCTGCTAAAAAGATTACTTTCATTCTTCTTTCTCCTTTTCCTTTATTTCATTTAATACAATTTCTGTCAGTTTTTCACCTGCTTCTGACAAGGTTAAATCCTTAATTTGAGCTGCTGCCAAATTAAAGTGACCTCCACCTCCCAGTTCTTCCATAATCCGTTGTACATTCAGTTTACTACGACTGCGAGCTGAGATAGAGATAAACCCTTGTGTATTCTTCGCAAGAACAAAACTCGCTTCAATACCCGACATAGCTAACATGGCATCTGCTGCCTTACTAATAACAACTGTATCATAGCATTTCGAGTCCTTAGCCTCTGCTATTAGTACATCTGAACCTAATTTACGCCCCTGTAAAATCAGTTCATTGACCTCACGATATTCTTCAAAATCTGTCGCAGCAATTTCTTGGATAGCAATACTATCACTTCCTCTCGTTCTGAGATAGCTAGCAACATCAAATGTCCGACTAGTCACTCGTGAGGTGAAATTTTTAGTATCCAACATCATACCAGCCATTAAAACACTTGCTTGCATACGACTCAAACGATTTTTCTTAGAATTCTGGAACTGAATCAATTCTGTTACTAACTCACTGGCACTGCTTGCACCACTTTCGATATAAGTAATAACTGCATTATCTGGGAAATCCTGATCCCTTCTATGGTGGTCAATAACAATAGTTTGGGTAAACAAATCATAAAAATCTTTTGATAAAGTTAAAGCTGTCTTTGAATGGTCTACAAGAATCAACAAAGAACGATTGGTCACCATCCCAATTGCATCCTTAACAGACAACAACTTCGTAACTCCTTCTTTTTCTAAGAATGCAACAGCTCGTTCAATATCTGGTGACATTTGATCTTCATCATAAAGAGCATAACTATTTTCTGTTACATTACTAGCAAATAACTGCATACCTACAGCAGAACCCAAAGCATCCATATCTAGATTTTTGTGACCAACTACAAAAACCTGATCCACACTTCGAATTTTATCTGAAATAGCCGTCATCATAGCGCGCGTACGTGTCCTTGTACGTTTGATTGACGCAGCAGACCCACCACCAAAATAAACTGGATTTTTCGTTTCGTCATTCTCCTTGACAACCACCTGGTCGCCACCACGCACTTCAGCCAAGTTCAAGTTGAGCAATGCAACTTTCCCGATTTCATCATGATTTCCATCACCATAAGAAAATCCCATACTTAAGGTCAATGGCAACTGTCTCTGTTTCGACTCTTCTCTGAAAGCATCAATAACAGAAAATTTATCATTCATCAATTCCTCAAGTACCGTGTAGTCCGTAAATAGATAAAAGCGATCCATACTTACTCGACGGGAGAACATGGCATGTTTACCAGCAAATTCTGAAACAAAATTGGCTACAAAACTATTGATATGACTGATATCAGACTCTGATGTTTCATCTTCTAAATCATCGTAGTTGTCAACGGAAACGATCCCAATCACAGGCCGACTCGTTACTAACTCAACAGTCGCTTCGTATTCTCCAGACACATCAAAGAAATAAAGAACTCCAGACACCTTGTCCATATGAACCGAATAGCGGGTCTCCCCCAAGGTAGCATAAGAACCTGGATTCCCTACCGATGCCTTGATAATTGTTTGAATTAATGCCACATCAATCTCGCCCACTTCATTAGTTAAAATCAATTCAGCGTAAGGATTGAACCATTCAACTTCACCTGACGATAAGTCTAGTTTAATAACTCCGACAGGCATCTGTTCTAACAAGGTTGTCAAACTTTCTTCAGCTTGGTGGTTTACATACTGGATTTGTTCTACTTCACTCCTTGAGTAGTAGTCTCTCTGATGGATGAATAATAAACTATATGAACCCAAGATAAGTAGGAAAAGAAATAGCGTTACCAGTGTATTCGTTACAAAAACAAGTTGCACAGATAGCACTCCGAACGCCACTATTCCTAATATTAAGGGGAAAATAGGACTTACATAAAATTTTTTCATTCCAAACCTCTTGACACCCATTATACCATAATAACCACCAAAAAGCGACTTTTTAAAAGTGTAATCAGTAATTCTATCAATTATAAGAAAAAGGAGGTTTACAATTCAGTAAACCTTCCTTTACACATATTGAAATTAACATTCTTTAACTTCTAACAAACCAATTTCGCCATCTTCACGACGATAAATCACATTAGTTGTTTGATCTTCAACATCCACATAGATAAAGAAATCATGTCCCAACAAATCCATCTGTAGAATAGCTTCTTCCAAATCCATTGGTTTTAAATCAATTTGTTTTGAACGAACAACTCTAGATTGGACAACATTTGGATCTTCCACCAAAGCATCTGTAAATAATTGACTAGTTGCTACCTTATTTTTATTTTTACGCTCGATTTTTGTTTTGTTTTTACGAATCTGACGTTCAATTTTATCAGTTACAAGGTCAATTGAACCATACATATCTTGAGACACATCTTCTGCGCGGAGAGTAATAGATCCAAGCGGAATCGTTACTTCCACTTTAGCCGTTTTTTCACGATAAACTTTTAAGTTAATTCGGGCATCCAACTCTTGTTCTGGCTGGAAGTACTTTTCGATCTTTTCGAGTTTAGAAACTACATAATCACGAATTGCTTCTGTTACTTCTAGGTTTTCACCACGGATACTATATTTAATCATATGAGTACCTTCCTTCTAAACATTTTTGTTTTTATGATTTTATTATAACGCTTTCATTCTATTTTTGCAAATTTTTTCCTCATCTTACAAGGGAAAATGTTTTTACATCCTTAGCACCAGCCTCTTCTAACAATTTCTTAACACGATTTATAGTTGCTCCTGTAGTATAGACATCATCTATAAGTAGGATTTTTTTAGGAATAGTGACTCCACTTTTTATAAAGAAAGGAAGTTCTGTTGCCAAGCGTTCTGAACGATTTTTAGAAGAACTGGCTCTCTCTTCTCTTTTCTCTAATAAATCCAGATACTCAAAGCCTGCTGCCTCTACCAAGCTCTCAACCTGATTAAATCCTCTGTTAGCATATCTATCAGGACTTAGGGGAATTACAACAAATTGATACTCTTTGTACTTTTTTAACTCCGCACTTAAAAATGAAGCGAAAACTTTTCTTAACAGGAAATCCCCATCAAACTTATACCGACTAAAAAAATCCTTCATAGCTTGATTGTAAGTAAAAATCGCGCTATGACTAACCTCAATTCCTTCTTTACACCAAAGTTGACAATCTTGACACTTTGTTGACAAACCTGTTTTCATACAATTTGGACAGTTCTCTTCCCCAATTCTTTCAAAAGTAGAATCACAGTCTGAACAAAGACAAGAATCATCATTCCTCAGAAGTAAGAGACTACTAAAAGTTAAAACATTCTTCATAGTCTGCCCACATAACAAACACTTCATAAGCCTGCCTCCTTGTTCATCTGCTGAATTTCCTTAATCGCCTTCTTGATTGAATCATTTAACCCATCATGGAAGAAAAGCAAATCTCCTGTCGGTCTATCCATGCTTCGTCCAACTCGTCCACCAATTTGAATCAAACTAGACTTGGTAAACAGACGATGATTAGCCTCTACTACGAAAACGTCCACACAAGGGAAGGTAACCCCACGCTCCAAGATTGTCGTACTGATAAGTATTGTCAGTTCTCCATCTCGAAAAGCTTGTACCTGCTCTAATCGATCTTCTGTGATAGAAGATACAAAGCCAATTTTCTCATTTGGAAATTGCTCCTGTAAGATTTCTTTTAACTGCTCCCCTTTCTTAATTTCTGAAGCAAAAATGAGTAACGGATAAGCTGTCTTTCTCTGTTTCTCAATATAAGTCTTTAACTTTGGTGACAAACGATTCTTATCTAAGTAGCGATTAAAATCCGATAACCAAACTGGCTTAGGAATAATCAACGGATTTCCATGAAACCGTCTTGGTAAACTCAGTCTTTTTAGTTCTCCTAAACGGACCTTTTTATCTAACTCATCAGTCGAAGTCGCTGTTAAAAAGATTCTCAATCCATTCTCCTTTACACTATTCTTGACAGCGTGGTAAAGTGTTGGATTATCAACATAAGGAAAAGCATCTACTTCATCCACTATCAGCAAATCAAAAGCTTGATAAAATTTCAATAACTGATGGGTCGTCGCAACAACTAGTGGTGTTCGAAAATACGGCTTTGATTCTCCATGTAGGAGGGCTATCTCGCAAGCAAAATCATCTTGCAGGCGCTTATACAGCTCCAAACAAACATCTATGCGAGGACTAGCCAAACATACTGCACCACCTCCATTAATCACTTTAGCCACAACTTGATAAATCATTTCTGTCTTTCCAGCCCCTGTCACCGCATGAACTAAAGTTGGCTCTTGCTTCTCTACTGCTTGAATCAATCCCTCTGACACCTTTTCTTGAAAAGGAGTTAATTGACCACGCCATTTAAGAACATCCTGTTTAGGAAAATCCTCCTGCGGAAAATAGTATAAAGCTTGGTCACTCCTGACTCGCTTCATCAGCAAGCACTCTCGACAATAGTAAGCACCGATGGGCAAATACCATTCATCTAAAATAGCACTATCACAACGTTGACAGAAAAATTTCCCCTTCTCCTTTCTCATTGCTGGAAATTTCTCCGCCAACTGACGTTCTTCTTCTGTTAATTCATTCTCAGTAAACAAGCGACCAAGATAATTTGGATTTACTTTCATACTTCTTTATTCGTAAAAACCTAGCGCTTTAGATGATTTTTTAGTACAATTAAATCATGGAATTTAGAACAATTAAAGAGGACGGTCAAGTCCAAGAAGAAATCAAAAAATCACGCTTTATCTGTCATGCCAAGCGTGTTTATAGCGAAGAAGAGGCTCGTGACTTCATTACCACCATCAAAAAAGAACACTACAAAGCTACGCATAACTGCTCTGCCTTCATTATTGGAGAACGTAGTGAAATCAAACGAACAAGTGATGATGGTGAGCCTAGTGGTACTGCTGGCGTTCCCATGCTTGGGGTGCTAGAAAATCACAATCTTACCAATGTCTGTGTGGTAGTGACACGCTACTTTGGTGGTATTAAACTAGGCGCTGGAGGACTCATTCGTGCTTACGCCGGCAGTGTTGCCTTAGCTGTCAAAGAAATTGGCATCATTGAAATAAAGGAACAGGCGGGCATTGCTATTCAAATGTCTTACGCTCAATACCAAGAGTATAGTAACTTTCTTAAAGAACATGATCTCATGGAGCTGGATACAAACTTTACAGATCAAGTCGATACGATGATTTATGTTGATAAAGAAGAAAAAGAAACTATTAAAGCTTCACTTGTGGAATTTTTTAATGGAAAAGTCACTTTAACGGATCAAGGTTTACGCGAAGTTGAGGTTCCTGTAAACTTAGTGTAAATAAAGTAGAAAATATGGTATTTGGTAAATTCATTCAAGGACTAGCTGGTAACTTTAGCGAGCAAAACAAAGAAACTCTTATCAAATAATATGAACAATATCTACTAGAAAATGAGGAAATTCAAAGTGGATATAAACTGATTCGTGACTCAATTATATTTACAAATATCCGTATTATCTTTACAGATAAACAAGGCGCTACTGGTCGTAAGATGTCTATTAAATCAATCTTTTTGATGAACATTGTTAACGTTGAAATGGAAACTGCAGGAGCAGGTATAGATGATAGTGAAATTACTATTACTTATTTAGAAAATGTCTTTCTAAAAGCACATAATGAGCATTTTAGTGCTCATAAATTTGAATTCCCTAAGAAAACGGATATCGTTCCACTTTACACCTATTTACTAGAATTAGCCTATCACAATCGCTTAAAAATTAATGGCTTAGACCTGTGATATAAAAAAATCCTATCACTTCGATAGGATTTCTATATTTTACAAATGGTATAGATAGCGTTATACTAGAGATATCTTATACAAAGAGGTATTCATATGTCTATTTATAACAACATTACTGAACTAATCGGTCAAACTCCGATTGTTAAACTCAACAACATTGTGCCAGAAGGTGCTGCGGACGTCTATGTAAAGCTTGAAGCATTTAATCCTGGTTCATCTGTAAAAGACCGTATTGCCCTTAGCATGATTGAAAAAGCTGAACAAGACGGTATTCTGAAAACTGGTTCTACTATTGTTGAAGCAACAAGTGGAAACACTGGTATTGGACTTTCATGGGTAGGGGCTGCTAAAGGGTATAAAGTTGTTATCGTTATGCCTGAAACTATGAGTGTAGAACGACGTAAGATTATCCAAGCCTATGGTGCTGAACTAGTCCTTACGCCTGGTAGCGAAGGAATGAAAGGTGCTATTGCTAAGGCTCAAGAAATCACTGCTGAACGTGATGGTTTCCTTCCTCTTCAATTTGACAACCCAGCAAATCCAGAAGTACACGAAAGAACAACAGGAGCTGAAATACTAGCTGCTTTCGGTAAAGATGGACTAGATGCCTTTGTTGCTGGAGTGGGTACCGGTGGAACGATTTCTGGTGTTTCTCATGCACTCAAATCAGCAAATTCAAACATTCAAGTTTATGCAGTGGAAGCTGATGAATCTGCTATTCTATCTGGTGAAAAACCTGGTCCTCACAAAATTCAAGGTATATCAGCTGGATTTATTCCTGATACACTGGATACAAAGGCTTATGATGGTATCGTTCGTGTAACGTCAGACGATGCTCTAGCACTCGGCCGTGAAATTGGTGGAAAAGAAGGTTTCCTTGTAGGGATTTCTTCAGCTGCAACTATCTACGGAGCCATCGAGATTGCCAAAAAATTAGGTACAGGTAAAAAAGTCCTTGCTCTAGCACCAGATAACGGTGAACGTTATCTCTCTACAGCACTCTATGAATTTGAAGTTTAGTCTCCTAAATACAATTGGCCCTTATTATAGGGCCTTTTATTTTTACCTTGAAAATAGGAAGCTCTCCCTATAGGGATCGACTGCATAGAAAAAAGGAAGCAAATTTACTTCCTTTCTATAATTAGTTATTCAAAGCTGCTGCCATTGTAGCTGCAACTTCAGCTTCAAAGTCGTTTGCAGCTTTCTCAATACCTTCACCAACTTCAAAGCGAGCGAACTCAACTACTGAAGCGTTAACTGATTCAAGATATGCTTCAACTGTCTTGCTATCATCCATGATGTAAACTTGTGCAAGAAGTGTGTAAGCTTGGTCAACTTTAGTGTTGTCAAGCATGAAGCGATCCATTTTACCTGGGATAATTTTGTCCCAGATTTTTTCTGGTTTGCCTTCTGCAGCCAACTCAGCTTTGATGTCAGCTTCAGCTTGAGCAATCACTTCATCAGTCAATTGAGATTTTGATCCATACTTCAAGTGTGGAAGAGCTGGTTTGTTAACCATTGCACGGCTTTCGTTATCTTGGTCGATAACGTGGTTCAATTGTGCCAACTCATCTTTAACGAATTGTTCATCCAATTCTTTGTAAGAAAGAACTGTTGGTTTCATAGCAGCGATGTGCATTGAAATTTGTTTAGCAAGTGCTTCGTCTCCACCTTCGATTACAGAGATAACACCGATACGTCCACCGTTGTGTTGGTATGCTCCGAAGTGTTGTGCATCTGTTTTTTCAATCAAAGCAAAGCGACGGAATGAGATTTTTTCTCCGATAGTCGCTGTTGCAGACACATAAGCTGCTTCAAGAGTTTCACCTGAAGGCATTGTCAAAGCAAGAGCTTCTTCATTGTTAGCAGGTTTTCCTTCAGCAATAACTTTAGCTGTAGTATTTACCAATTCAACGAATTGGGCGTTTTTCGCAACGAAGTCAGTTTCAGCGTTTACTTCAATAACTGCTGCAACATTACCGTTAACATAAACACCAGTCAAACCTTCTGCAGCAACACGGTCAGCTTTCTTAGCTGCCTTAGCCATACCTTTTTCACGAAGCAATTCAATCGCTTTTTCGATATCGCCTTCCACTTCAACCAATGCTTTTTTAGCGTCCATAACACCAGCACCAGATTTTTCACGCAACTCTTTTACAAGTTTAGCTGTAATTTCTGCCATTTTGATTCTCCTATATTTTTTAAAAATAGGAGAGCCGGGCTAAGCCCCGCCCTCCTAGGTAATTACTATTTATATGAATTAAGCGTTGTCGCCTTCTACAACTTCAACGATTTCTTCAATTGAATCTGCTTGAGTTTCTGAAGCTACAAATTCTGATTCAACTGCTACTGCATCCTCACCTTGACGTCCTTCGATGATAGCGTCAGCCAATTTAGCTGTGATCAATTTAACAGCGCGGATAGCGTCATCGTTAGCTGGGATGATTACATCAATATCATCTGGATCAGTGTTTGTGTCAACCATCGCTACAACTGGGATTCCCAATTTTTTAGCTTCTTTAACAGCGATTTGCTCTTTATGTGGGTCAACTATGTACATCACATCTGGGATACGAGGCATATCTTCGATACCACCCAAGAATTTTTCAAGACGCGCACGTTGTTTGTTAAGAAGTGCAACTTCTTTCTTAGGAAGAACTTCGAAAGTTCCATCTTCTTCCATACGTTTGATTTCTTTCAAACGAGCGATACGTTTTTGGATTGTTCCCCAGTTTGTAAGAGTTCCACCCAACCAACGGTGGTTGATGAAGTATTGACCTGAACGTACTGCTTCTTCAGCAACTGCATCAGCTGCTTGTTTCTTAGTACCAACGAACAATACAACTGCATCGTTAGCTGCTGCATCACGCATGAAGTCGTATGCTTGGTCAGCGTATTTTACAGTTTGTTGCAAGTCGATAACGTGGATTCCGTTACGCTCTGTAAAGATGTATTTAGCCATCTTAGGGTTCCAGCGACGAGTTTGGTGACCAAAGTGTACACCAGCCTCAAGAAGTTGTTTCATTGAAATTACTGCCATGAGTATTTCTCCTTTTTGTTTTTTTCCTCTTCTTGACTTCAACTCGCAAAACGACCCAAGGGCAACTGCTTCACAATTCATCAAGAATGAGTATTATCGTTCACACGACAATTTTTATTCTACCATACTTTTTCGATATTTTCAAGCTATTTTGATGGGATTTTTAATAGGGATTGTCACGGTAAAACCTGAAAAGAGGGCTCTATTCGAGTCCCTCTGTAAATTAATCTGCATAAATATATGTAACAAAACCTTCAGAAGTTGTTGTTGGATTGAACCATCCACGGTGATTTCCAATTGTACGATTACCTGCATAATTTGATTCTGATACTTGGATATGTGTTGTTGATTCAACAGCTGTAACAACCGCTACGTGACCATATCCACCATCATTCCAACATGCAATCGCACCAACTTGAGGTGTTGAACCTGTACGGAAACCTGCTGCTGCTGCACTTGTAGCCCACTGTGCTCCATTACCCCAGTAGTCTCCAGCCCAAGGTGCCAATGTTTTTACTCCCCAGGTACATTCACCAATTGGATAAGTTGAGGCATTTGTGTTATATGTTGGACGTACTTTAGCCTGAACAGGTGCTACTGCAGATTCAGATACTGCTTGTACCTGTGCGGTTAGGTTTGTATTACCTGAAGCAAGTACTGATTGTTGTTGGCTAGCTTGTTTTTCTTTATAAGCTGCTTCTGCTGCTGCCGCTGCTTTTGCTTCTGCTTCTGCTTCTGCTTTTTTCTCTAGCAAACTTGCTTTTTCATCTTCTGCTGTCGCTTTTTCAGCAGCAAGATTTAATTCTGCAGCCTTCAACTCAGCTTGTTTCGTTGTTAAAGCTTGTGCATCATCAGACAATTTCTGTTGATTTGTAATCACTGTATTAATTGCGTCATTGTTTGCCACTTGCTTCTCAGAAATTGCTTTTTTATCTGCTTTCTGTTGTTCCAACATTTTGTTGTTAGCAGATACAATTTCATTCATTGCTGCAACACGTGAAATAGCTTCTGTAATTGATTTTGAGTTTACAATTGTATTAATGTAGCTAGTTGCAGCTCCATTTGTTTGAGCACTACGAGCTTGCTTTTCCAAAGAATCATTACGAGACACAATATTTTTAGAAAGCTCTGTAATCTCATTCTCAAGTTTTTTAGATTCTGCTTGTAATCTATCATTTTCAGCTTGCAAGTTAGATTGCTCAGCTTGAATAGCTGATACTTGCTCCTGAATTTGGTCAACTTGTTTTTGGGCTTCTTGTTGTTGTGCTGTTAAGTTACTAATTTTATTATCTTGAGCAGCAATTTTGTCATCAGTCGTTTCTGCATGCGCAGTTGTTAAAACAACTACTTGAGAAACCATTACTGTACTTAATAAAAGTGACGCTAAGATTTTTTTCTTCATATTATGTAGATACTCCTTCTTTTAAAGACAATACTAGTATACCAAAAAAAGGCCTAATGAATATTACGCCTTTGTTACATTTTTGTTTCTTTCTTATAGATAATATCTTTCAAAAATAAACTGAAAAATAAGCATCCACACAAGATTTAAAATCATGGATGGTACTAGGCTATAAACGATAAAAATCGGCAGACTATCTACAGTTAAACCTACTACTAATGCAAAGAGATAAGCTCCCATATCAAATAGAAAACTCATAACAATCATAGCCAAGATTCTTGTCCAACGATTCAATAAAATAACACTATTCAATTTATGAAGAAAGGCTCCCAGTAAGATAAATAAGAGAGTTGCAATCCCTATTAGATGGAAAAAGTAAACATCGTAAACCAAGCCTATCACAAAACAATAGACTAGGTAGAAATACTCTGATACTTCTATCGTCTCAAATAAGAGAAATAAAAACAGAAAATGACTAGCCAAATGTACATGGGGGAAAAATGAGCCCAGAAGCTGGCTAATATGGGCGTCAATTAGAACAAAGAAAGGGAGCAATAAAAACACTCCAACCCGCTTCAACTGTCTCATTATGAATTCCCCACTAATTCTATCACATCCACATTATGAGTATCTGCACTCAATTTAACAGTTACTTCTCGTGTCAAATAGTCTGTACTATGCGTTGTGGCAACCACTTCACCAACAGGAATATCCGCAACGTTAAAGTTTCCTAATCCACCCGTTGTCACCTTATCGCCTGTACTAATATCGCTATTACTATTTAATTGACTAATTTTAAGAACTTCATTTTCCTTGTCGTAGCCAACAATAATTCCATAAATTGTAGTAGAACCATGTTGAATCTTTACCGAAATCTTATCAGCATTTTCCGTATTTGTCAGAAGGTTGACTATAGTAGAGTTGTCCTCCACTTTTGAAACACTCCCAATCAAACCACCATTTGCAATAGCTAACATGTTATCAGAAACCCCTTTTGATTTGCCTGCATCTAAGGTCAACTCCTGCTTCCAAGATACCGGAGAACGCATAATAACATCTGCTGCCAAAGTATTTGTAGCTTGCAACTTGGACTTCATACCAAGCAATTGACGCAGTTGTTCATTTTCTGTCTTTAAACTTTCCGCCTCATTTGATTTAACTTCTAACTGGTAAATCTGTTTCTTCAAACTTTCATTTTCATTATATGTTCGTGTCAAATGAGCCAAATCTGATTTGACAGAATCAAACCACTGAAAAGGTTTTTGTACAACCCTATCAACCAATGAGATTCCATCTCCTAATTTTGTCACAATTGTGCTTGAATAAGTCGTCGCTAAGAGAGCTGACACAAGCAGAACAGTGACAAAAACAATAATGACATATTTTGATTTTTTAAAACGGTTCATATCCCTACCTTTATATCAAAAACTGTTACAGTAACTTTTTATCAATTCCTGAAAGCTACTAAGATTTTAAGAAAAATAAGCAACAAGCAAGTACGATAATGACAAGAATAGTCAGCGTATCCTTTCGAGTCCATTCCAATTGTCGGTATTGACTTCTGCCTTTTCCACCCTGATAACCACGCGCTTCCATAGCGATAGCCAAGGAATCCGCACGTTTCAAACTTGTCGCAAAAAGAGGAATCAAAATGGGAATCATAGCCTTCACCTTTTGAACAATGTTTCCTTCTCCAAAATCCACTCCACGCGCTTTCTGTGCATTCATAATCCGCGTCGTATCATCCATTAAGGTCGGAACAAAACGCAAACTCATGGACAGCATTAAGCCAATTTCATGAACCGGAACTTTCACACGCTTTAAAGGAGATAACAAAGCTTCGACAGCTGATGCCAAACTTAAGGGCATGGTCGTTAAGGTTAACAAAGTTGAAAAGAAAATAATCAATACGAAGCGACAAAAAATAATTCCAGCTTGTTGCAAAGCATAATCCGTGATTCTCACAAACGAAAACTCAAATAAAACATTCCCATTAGAAATGAAAAACAATTGAAAAATAGTTGTGAAGGCAATCAAGAAAAACATAGACTTCAAGCCCTGAATAAAAAATGAAAGAGATACTCCTGACAAGGCAATAAATATCCCTGTCGCTATGAAAAGAATCAGATTTGTCAAGGGATTATTAGCCCAAAACACAATCAAAATCAGTAGCATCATAGCCAGTAATTTGCTACGTGGATCCAATCGGTGAACAATCGAATCCCCTGGGATATAACGCCCCAAAATCATACTATCCATTTAGCGACTCCTTGAACTCTTCTATCTTAATCGGTAATCGTTTAAATGACACGCCTCTATCAGCCAATCGTTTACAAAAGGCCGTAATTTTAGGTACTCCCAACTGCATTTCTTCCATAAAGACAACATCTTGAAAGACATCACTCGGTCTACCACCCTTAACTAACCGTCCCTTTTCCATCACATAGACTTGATTCGCATATTCAGCAACATCATCCATCAAATGCGTTACCAAGACAATGGTCATCCCTGACTGGTGGAGTTTTTTGAACAAATTCATCAACTCTTTTCTCCCCAGAGGATCCAGACCTGCTGTGGGTTCATCTAAGACTAATATAGCTGGCTCCATAGCAAGTATGCCTGCAATGGCGACACGTCTCATTTGTCCACCTGACAGCTCAAACGGACTGTGATCAAAAAGTGATTCATCAATTCCAACCAGAGCTAGTTTCTCACGCGCAATCTGCTCCGCATCTTCTTCAGAAACTCCAAAATTTTGCGGGCCAAAAGCAACGTCTTTCAAAACCGTTTCTTCAAAAATCTGATTTTCAGCAAACTGAAATACCAAACCAACCTGTTTTCTAATTTGACGAATATCTTTGTTTTTAGAAGTCGAAGTGATTAAGGTATCAAAAACTCGCACAGTTCCTTGGCTTGGAACCAATAAACCATTTAAAAGTTGTAAAATAGTTGATTTACCGCTACCTGTGTGCCCAATTAAAGTCGTATAAGAACCATCTTCAATAGTCAAAGAAACATCCGACAAAGCTGTTGAAGCTAAGGGAGTCCCTTCTTGATACGTAAAACTCACATTTTCTAGAGCAATTCCCATAGCTTATCCTCTAGCTCACTTTCTGTCAAATAATTTTCAGGTAAATCATAGCCATTCTGGCTCAAAGAATGTTTTAATTGATTGGAAAAAGGATCGTCTAATCCAATTTGATCTAAATCATTTCGAGAGAAAAGTTCTCTTGGACTACTAGTTGATTCAATTTCCCCTTTTTTCATGACCAACACGCGATCGCTCATGGCAACTTCTTCCAAATCATGTGTGATGGAAATGACCGTCATATCATAGTCTTTCCGAATTCCTTTTACTGTCTCAATAAGTTCTCTACGCCCCTCAGGATCCAACATACTCGTTGCCTCATCCAGGATTAGAATCGCTGGTCTTAGGGCTACAACACCTGCAATGGCCACACGTTGCTTTTGGCCACCTGATAGACGCGCTGGCTCTCTCTTTTTAAAGTCCAACATACCAACCAAATCCAGAGCTTCTTCCACTCTTTTTTTCATTTCTTGACGAGAAAGTCCCTGATTTTCCAAACCAAAAGCAACGTCATCTTCAACAGTCGCTCCAACAAATTGATTATCTGGATTTTGAAAAACCATACCGATTTGACGGCGTATATCCCAAACATTTTCCTCAGTCAGTCGTTGCCCATCAATTACAATCTCTCCAGATTCCGCTTCCAGTAAGCCATCAATTAACCGGACAGTCGTTGATTTACCACTACCATTATGCCCTACAATCGAAAGCCATTCTCCACGTTTCACGTGAAACGTAATATCCTTCACATCGTAGTATTCCTGACTTTCCTTATAGCGAAAAGAAAGATTTTTTACATCAATTATTGATTTCATTTCGAACCAAATGTCCCTTTAAATACATAGGCACTACCCTTGAAATAATCATAGCCAGAGTAGATAGTGAAAAACAAGGCTACATAAAGTAGAACTTGGCCAATCAAAGTCCAGTGTAATAGCAAGAAAATAATGGCAAGCATCTGACTGAAAGTTTTAATTTTTCCAGGCATAGCTGCTGCTAAAACTGTCCCACCAGTTTCAACCAATAAAAGCCTTAAACCTGTCACAGCCAACTCACGACAGATGATCACTGCAACAATCCAAGCAGGAGCCATACCTAACTCAATCAACATAATAAAAGCCAACATAACTAGTAGTTTATCCGCCATTGGATCTGCAAATTTACCGAAATTACTGACCACATTCCATTTACGAGCTAAATATCCATCTAAATAATCTGTAATACTAGCAATAGCAAAGATAATAGCTGCCACTATATGACTCTCTATCGAATTTCCTATCGTTAAAATAAAGATAAAAATAGGTATAAAGAGAATTCGACCTATTGTTAAGAGATTGGGAATTTGTTCTTTTTTCATTCGTTTTTCCTTAATTTTTAGTAAAGGTTACAGTGATTTGTCCAGTCTGAGCTGTTAATTTCGATAAATCAACAGTCTGATTATCTACTGTCAAAGCAACACCTTTTACAACACCTAACGTAATTGTTACAGGACTTTTAGTTGCGACTGTTGTTTCCGCACTTTTCTTCTCTGGCGATAAGGTTACACCGCCCTCAAGTTCGCTTTCTGAAACGCTGACCCAACTTGTAACATCTGAAACTGCCAATTGCAATTTAACTGTTTCCTTACTTGTCTTATAAGCGATTTCTACATGATTTCCTTCGCCTGATACACTTATAGCTGATTCTATACTAGAAGAACTGCTAGATGAACTACTACTTGAAGAGTGGGGAACAGAGCTAGTTGAACTCATTGAACTTGTTGATTGAACCACACTATAATTAGAAAGAGAAGACCCCTCTGGTTGAGTTTGAATATAGTTCCAAACATAATAGGTCACAAAAATTAAAATCGATAAGGCAAAAAGGATAAAATAAAATAAAGGTAAAAATGATGTTTTTTTCTTCTTTTTCTTACTTGAACGTCTACGACCTGTCAACTCACCTTCATCAACATCTACTTCCTCATAAGTAATCATACTCCCAGAATCATAAGCATCCAAAACAATTTGGTCATCTAATTCAACAGCCCACGCATATTTTCTCAAGAAAGAACGCGTGTAAAAAGGACTTGGAAGTTGATCGAAATCGTCTGCTTCCATTGCTTCCAACATATCTAACTGGATTTCTGTCTTTTTCTGCAATTCATCTAAACTCAATCCCTGATTGATTCTAGCTAATCGTAAAACCTCACCAATTGTTTTTTTCCTCATACTTGTCATCCCTTCTTTCTAGTGTCTATTATGATAGGTTACTACGATGGGAATATTGTAAAATCAACTATATCCCCTTCATCTATTAAGTGATGTCCTGCTTCAAGGACATCCTCTAAAGTAATTTCCTGTAAAATCTTTGGTAAATCAAAAATTGTCTCACCATGTTCAAAAGCATCATATTGCATTGCAATAAATTCAAGAGAGTTCATGCTACTGAAAAATTCTCCAAACATCTCTCTTTTGATAATATCTAAATGATCCTCTGTAATATCCAAATCCTTTGTAAAATTACGAATGGCCTTCCTAAATTGATGAGATAAAGCAACTGGCTCTTTTGTATCCATTGTCAACATGACAAAATGAAAGCGACTTGTTACTTCAATTTCAAGAGATAGGGAAGTATCTATTTTACCTGATTCATATAATTTTTGAAAACGATCCGAAGTCCAACCAAACATCATTGCAAACAATAATTTTAATAAAATATGATGTCGATAGCAATCCGCCTCAGCAACTTCTCGATTACCTCTAATCCCAATCGCTAGTTTGGGAGAAGATACTTCCATTCTCATACTGTCTGTTTGCTTTACAGCCTGTAAAACAAATTTTTCTCTTACTACTTCCTGAACATCTAAATCTTTCAGTTCTTTTCTTTCAAAGTAACCCTGAACTAGCTCTACATCAAAATTACCAACTAAAAACAGAGACATGTTTACAGATTTGTAAAATCTTGTAAAATTTTCTTGCAAATTAGTTAGATTGATTTGGGAAATGGACTCCTCACTTCCAACAATATCAGTTGCTAAAGGTGTACCAGGATACAAATTCGCTAAAGTTGAAAAGAATAAACACGAATCTGGATCATCTTGATACATTTCTCGTTCTTGCTGAATAATATCCTGCTCTCTTAAAATGGAATCTTCAGTAAAGTGTGCTGATGTTACCAATTCATCAAGTAACTCTAAATTTTCTAAAAAATGATCCGTTGCTGAAAAAAGATAGTTTGTTTTTGTAAAGCTTGTAAAGGCATTACTATCTGCACCTAGACTCGTAAAAGCAGACATCAAATCGCTAGAATCTTCTCTTTCAAATAATTTATGTTCAAGAAAATGAGCAATTCCTACAGGATATTGTTTTACATCTCCGTCAACTTCTGTGACAAGCGTATCTATCGAACCAAACTGTACAGTTACACTCCCGTAAACCTCTTTAAATTCCTTTTTAGGCAAAAGAGCAACTGTCAATCCATTTGCCAAACGAGTTCGATAAACCATTTCTTTTACAGCTGGATAGTATTTTTCTTCAAAAACAACCTTTGTCATTCTATTCCTTCCATAAAGTAAATCGCTTGTAGTTTCACATTATTAGCTGCTCTACAAATAGCATCTTTGTCAACTTGCTCGAGTTTTGCAATCCAACTTTTAAAGTCTGCTGAAGATTTCCCAAGTAAGGCATTTTGATAAGCACGTTCAATCAATGAAGATTGATTATCTTGAGAAAGTAACAAAGACCGACGAATCATTTCCTTGGTCTGCTCTAACTCAAGCTCTGTAAAATATCCTTTTTTTAAATCAATCAGTTGATTATTCATCATTTTACGAGCCTGGTTACGATTTTCTCGATCAATACCAGCATACATCCTTAAAAATCCACTAAACAAATCGAGCTGACTTGAAATAGTATAAGCTAATCCAGCATTTTCACGAATATTTGTAAAGAGCTTAGAGTGAGCAAATCCGCCCAGTAAACCATTCATTACAATCATGGGTAAATGTTGCTCATCACCATATTCAGAAGGGCAATGATAACCTAATTCCAAAATGGATTGTCCCACATTTTTCCGAACCATACCTTCTTGAAGGATATTGGAATAAGGTTGACAATACTGAACCTTCACATCTCCTTTTCGACCTTTAAAGCCAAACGATTCTAATACATTCTGAATTTCAACCTCATTAAAATCACCTAGGAAAAAGAAATCGATTCGATCATTGGCCAAAAATTCTTGGAAACAAGAATAAGAACTTTGTGGAGTTTCAGCTAAAATACGATTTCGTAAATCACTATATTCCAATTGGAGACGTTCATCATGAAAAAATAATTTGTCTAATTCTTTATGTGCAAAATAAAAAGAATCATCCATATCAGCTGCTAAACTTGCTAGTAATTGTTTTTTCTCAATTTCAAATAAGGCAGGATCAAACCCATTATCAACTACTACGGGGGAAAAAAGAGTTTCTTTTACTAGTTCCAAAACCTGAGAAGTTAGCACATTTTTCCTACTTAAAAACTCATCACGAACATAGGTAAATGTCAATTCTACAATATGACTTTGCCCTCTTCTGAAACAATTGGTTGACATATCTGTACCGTATAGACTGGCTAAATGTCTTCTCAAATCTTGAGAAGTGGGATACATCTGATTAGCAGTCTCTAGCATACTCGCACTCAACATGCGACCTGAAATCGTATCGAGGGACAATGGAGCGGTAAAACGCACGGCGATTTTGTTCGTTTTAAACTTTTTTGATTGGATAAAATGTGTTGAAACTCCATGCACTAACTCCATGATTTACCTCCTTATATACAGACTTCTATTATATCACGAAAACCTGAAATTTTCTTGTTCTCTGTAACACTTTTGAAATAAAAATCGCTTACATTGCTCCTTGTTTCTCTCCCTATTTTTAGGAAAATATGGTATAATACCAAAGATTGAGGTGAATTATGGAATACAAATTATTTGAAGAATTTATTACCCTCCAAGCACTACTCAAAGAACTTGGAATTACACATAGCGGAGGAGCTATTAAATCATTTCTCTCTGAACATTCTGTTTACTTTAATGGGGAATTAGAAAATCGTCGTGGTAAAAAACTTCGTATTGGTGATAAAGTTGACATCCCTGACATGAATATTGACATCTTGTTGACACAACCTACTTTTGAAGAACAAGATGAATACCAAGCTGATAAAGTTGAAAAAGAACGAATCGCTAAACTCGTCAAAGAGATGAATAAGGGAGTAAAAAAAGACAAATCAAAACCTGCTTCATCACCCAAAAGCAGACAAGCTCCGCGATTCCCTGGTAGATAATCATGTGGCTACAACACCTATCTCTCAAAACTTTTCGTAACTACAAAGAGACGAAAATAGACTTTAATCCTAAATTAAATGTCTTTTTAGGACGCAATGCACAAGGTAAAACAAATATGTTAGAGGCTATCTATTTTTTAGCCTTAACGCGTAGTCATCGAACTCGAACAGATAAAAATCTCATTCATTTTGATGAGGAACAACTTCATCTTTCAGGTCTCGTTCAGAAAAAAACTGGATCCATTCCTCTAGAAATCGAACTAACACAAAAAGGACGTGTGACAAAAGTTAATCACTTAAAACAGGCGCGCCTTTCAGATTATGTGGGACACATGAATGTTGTTTTATTTGCTCCGGAAGATTTACAACTAATTAAAGGTGCACCTTCGGTTCGACGAAAATTTATTGATATGGAGCTTGGGCAAATTAAGCCAATCTATTTATCAGACTTAACAAATTATAACCATATCCTAAAACAAAGAAATACCTATCTAAAATCAGCTCAAAAAATAGATGATACCTTCCTTTCAGTGTTGGATGATCAGTTAGTTGATTATGGATGTCGTGTAATGAATCACCGCTTAGATTTCATAAAAAAACTAGAATCATTTGGGCGTAAGAAACATTTTGAACTCTCTAATCAGATTGAAGAGTTGTCAATATCCTATCAATCTTCTGTCAATATAACTGACAAAGAAGACTTATCCGAATCTTTCAAAATTGCTTTAGAAAAAAGTAGATCCAGAGATTTATTTAAAAAGAATACTGGTGTTGGGCCTCATCGAGATGATATTTCTTTTTATATAAATGGGATGGATGCTAGTTTTGGCAGTCAAGGTCAACATCGTAGTCTCGTCCTCTCTATAAAATTAGCAGAAATCGAGTTAATGGAAAGTATTACTACAGAATCTCCAATATTACTACTTGACGATGTTATGAGTGAACTTGACAACACTAGACAACTAAAATTATTAGAAACGATTTCTCATTCAATCCAAACCTTTATCACAACAACAAGCTTAGATCATCTTCAAAATCTGCCAGAAAATCTAAATATCTTTACTATTCAGGATGGTAAAGTTATTGTAAATAAAACTTGACAACATTGTAAAAGAACTCCTGTTTTCACGGGAGTTCTTTTCAGTGTTTTTACATAGAATAATTTGGTGCCTCATTCGTAATTTGTACATCATGAGGATGACTTTCTTTCAAACCAGCACCAGACATTTCAATAAATTGAGCATTATCGTGTAGTTCTTTAAGGTTAGCTGCACCACAGTAACCCATACCAGAGCGAATACCACCAATCATTTGGAAGACAATGTCAGCTGTAGCTCCTTTATAAGCAACACGACCTTCAATTCCTTCTGGAACGAGTTTGTTTGCTTCATTGACAGAACCTTGGAAGTAACGATCGCTTGAACCTTTTTTCATAGCAGCGATTGATCCCATACCACGGTAAGTCTTGAACTTACGTCCTTGGAAGATTTCAGTTTCACCTGGAGCTTCATCAGTTCCAGCAAACATAGATCCAAGCATAACTGCATTTCCACCTGCAGCAAGGGCTTTTACAATATCTCCAGAATACTTGATTCCACCGTCAGCAATGATCGTTTTACCATATTCACGCGCAACAGCTGCAGCATCGTAGATAGCTGTTACTTGCGGAACACCAACACCAGCAATCACACGAGTTGTACAGATTGAACCTGGTCCAATACCAACCTTGACAACGTCTACACCTGCTTCATAAAGGGCACGTGCACCTTCAGCAGTAGCAATATTTCCAGCAATCAATGTACGGTCTGGGAAATGAGCACGAATCTCAGCAATTTTACGCAGGACACCTGCAGAATGACCATGTGCAGTATCAATAACAATCGCATCCGCTCCTGCTTCAAAAAGAGCCTCTGCACGTTCAAATGTATCTGAAGTAACACCTACTGCACCTGCAACTAGTAGACGACCAAACTCATCTTTCGCAGCATTTGGAAACTCAATAACTTTTTCAATATCTTTGATAGTAATCAAACCAGAAAGACGACCTTCTTCATCTACCAAAGGAAGCTTTTCAATACGGTGTTCTTGAAGAATACTCTCAGCTGTTGCAAGATCTGTACCCACAGGAGCAGTAACAAGATTTTCACTGGTCATATGATTTGAGATTGGTTGGTTATAGTCTGAAATAAAACGAAGATCTCGGTTTGTCAAAATACCAACCAATTTACGATTTTCAAGTGTTTCAACAACTGGAACACCACTGATGCGGTAACGACCCATAAGCTCATCTGCTTCAGCAATTGTATGTTCAGGCGTCAAGAAGAAGGGATCAATAATAACTCCATTTTCAGAACGTTTTACCTTACGAACCTCTTCTGCTTGTTGAGCAATTGACATGTTTTTATGGATAACTCCGAGACCACCTGCACGAGCAATAGCAATAGCCATTTGACTCTCTGTTACTGTGTCCATAGCAGCGGTAATAATTGGGATATTTAAAGTCAAATTATCTGCCAATTTAGTTGTTAAATCTGCATCGTTAGGCAACACATGACTTTCAGCTGGAATAAGCAATACATCATCAAAGGTAAAACCTTTTTTCAAAAATTTAGTGTCCCAATTAGACATTCGAAGTTTCCTCTTTTCTTTCTTTTTGAGCTTGACTCTTTTTATATTGTATCTATCATACCATTCTATAAAAATTTGTCAAATGTTACAGGGGTAAATAAAAAACTATCTTTTCTTTGAGATAGAAATGATAGTTTCTTGTAAAATAAACTTAGTTAAAGTAATGAAGTCCCATTGCTCCTTTAACCTCAGATAGGGTTTGACCTGCAACTTCACGCGCTCTTTCACTACCTTTTTGAAGCATATTATAAACTTCTCCCATATCCTTAGCAAATTCGATACGGCGCTCACGAATAGGACCCAGTTCACGTTCTAATATTTCAAGTAGATAACGCTTGGTCTTCACATCACCAAGACCACCTCGTTGATAATGTTCTTTCATGTCAGCAATTTCTTGAGCATCTTCTGGGCGACCAAAAACATCTAGATAATGGAAAACCATATTTCCCTCAATCTTACCTGGATCTTCCACTCGAATATGATCTGGATCTGTATACATACTCATTACTTTTTTACGCAAAGTATCCGCATCATCAGCTAAATAAATACCATTATTGAGTGATTTAGACATTTTAGCATTTCCATCTAAACCAGGCAAACGCCCTGCTCTCTCATTTTCTGGATAAATACCTTCCGGCTCTACCAAGACATCACATTTATATGCATTGTTAAAAGAACGAACAATTTCACGAGTTTGCTCAATCATTGGTTTCTGATCTGTCCCAACAGGAACATAATTAGCCTTGAAAGCTGTGATGTCAGCTGCTTGAGCGATTGGATAGACTAAGAAGCCTGTCGGAATACTTTCTCCAAAGCCTTTCTGAGCAATTTCTGTCTTGACAGTTGGATTACGCTCCAAACGTGCTAATGAAACTAAATTCATATAATACATAGACAACTCAGCTAATTCTGGAATTTGGCTTTGAATAAAGATAGTTGACTTACTTGGATCCAATCCAACTGCAAGGTAATCCAAAGCCACATTTCCGATAGACTCTACAATGGTTTGAGGATCTTTGGCATGATCTGTCAAGGCTTGTTGGTCAGCCAAGAACACAAACATATCATACTTATCCTCTTCCTGTAATAATACTCGATTTTTGAGACTTCCAACATAATGTCCAATATGCAATTTTCCTGTTGGACGGTCTCCTGTTAAAATAATGGGTTTAGTCATTTTGTTCTCCTTCGATATAGTCCCTTCAATTATAGCATTTTTTTAATGAAATAACCGTAATTTATCAAAATAAATCAACCTTGCTATTTACGGATTTGTGTAAAGTATGATGTAAATTTAATTTACACAAAATTGACATATAAAAATTTGAATATTTCCGTATTTTCTAGTAGAATGAATATATTACACATATAGGAGAAAAAACATTGCTTACAGTATCTGATGTTTCACTACGTTTTAGTGATCGCAAACTTTTTGATGATGTCAATATCAAATTTACAGAAGGAAATACTTACGGATTAATTGGTGCTAATGGTGCCGGAAAATCTACCTTTTTAAAAATTTTAGCCGGAGATATCGAACCTACTACTGGTCACATCTCTCTTGGTCCAGATGAACGTCTCTCTGTTCTTCGTCAAAATCACTTTGACTATGAAGATGAACGTGCCATTGATGTCGTTATCATGGGAAATGAAAAACTTTATAGCATCATGAAAGAGAAAGATGCCATCTACATGAAGGAAGATTTCTCAGACGAAGATGGAGTGCGTGCTGCCGAACTCGAAGGAGAGTTTGCCGAGCTTGGAGGATGGGAAGCAGAAAGTGAAGCCTCTCAACTCCTTCAAAACCTAAATATCCCAGAAGAATTGCACTATCAAAATATGAGCGAGTTGGCCAACGGTGAAAAAGTAAAGGTTCTCCTCGCCAAAGCACTTTTTGGTAAACCAGATGTTCTTCTTTTGGACGAGCCGACCAATGGTTTGGATATCCAATCAATTACATGGCTAGAAGACTTCTTGATTGATTTTGATAACACCGTTATCGTAGTATCCCACGACCGTCACTTCTTAAACAAAGTATGTACTCACATGGCCGACCTTGACTTCGGAAAAATCAAACTCTATGTCGGAAACTATGACTTCTGGAAGGAATCTTCTGAACTCGCTGCTAAATTGCTAGCAGACCGTAATGCCAAAGCAGAAGAAAAAATTAAACAATTGCAAGAGTTTGTTGCTCGTTTCTCTGCTAATGCTTCTAAATCAAGACAAGCAACATCACGTAAGAAAATGCTTGATAAGATTGAGCTAGAAGAGATTGTACCATCTAGTCGTAAATATCCATTTATCAACTTTAAAGCGGAACGTGAGATCGGTAATGATCTCTTGACAGTAGAAAATCTAACTGTAAAGATTGATGGTGAAACTATTTTAGATAATATCAGTTTTATCTTGCGTCCAGGTGATAAGACAGCTCTTATTGGTCAAAATGACATCCAAACGACTGCATTAATTCGTGCAATCATGGGAGACATTGATTATGAAGGAACTGTCAAGTGGGGAGTTACCACTAGTCAATCTTATCTGCCAAAAGATAACTCAGCTGATTTTGCAGGGGGAGAATCAATTCTTGACTGGTTGCGTCAATTCGCAAATAAAGAAGAAGATGACAATACTTTCCTACGTGGCTTCCTCGGCCGTATGCTCTTCTCTGGAGATGAGGTTAACAAACCTGTCAACGTCTTGTCAGGGGGAGAAAAAGTGCGTGTCATGCTTTCAAAACTCATGCTCTTGAAATCAAATGTCCTTGTACTTGATGATCCAACCAATCACTTGGACTTGGAATCTATCTCAAGCTTGAATGATGGATTGAAAAACTTTAAAGAATCAATCATCTTTGCTAGCCATGACCACGAGTTTATTCAAACTTTGGCTAACCATATCGTTGTCTTATCTAAAAATGGCGTCATCGATCGTATTGATGAAACCTATGATGAATTCCTAGAAAATGCAGAAGTACAAGCAAAAGTTAAAGAACTTTGGAAAGACTAAATAAAACTTCAAAACTCAGTTGGGTTAACCAGCTGAGTTTTCTAACATTTTATGAGGTAACATGAAATTATTTTTTAAAACATATTGGATCTATTTTGTTTCTTTCATCATTCCCATAATCATTATGATAGGAGTATATCTATCTCAAGGTATCTACTGGAATAGCGACAACTCTCCTCTATTAGGAGATGGCTTTCATCAATACGTTATTTTTGATGTAGCTTTACGAAATATCCTATATGGAAATGGTAGTTTGTTTTACACCTTTACAAGTGGCCTCGGATTGAATTTCTATGCCCTATCTAGTTATTACTTGGGTAGTTTCCTTTCACCACTAGTTTACTTTTTTGATCTAACGAATATGCCAGATGCTGTCTATCTGACAACTCTCTTAAAATTTGGATTGATTGGACTGTCAACTTACTTTAGTTTAAATAATTTATTTCAATTGATTCCTAAGCCTTTAAAACTAGCTTTATCTACTTCCTATGCTCTGATGAGTTTCTCTGTCAGTCAATTAGAGATAAAAACCTGGCTAGATGTTTTTATCTTGATTCCTTTAATTATCACTGGTTTACATCTACTGATAACTGAAAAGAAATTCCTATTGTACTTTACAAGTCTGTCAATATTATTTATTCAAAATTATTATTTTGGCTATATGACAGCATTGTTTCTTATTTTCTGGTATCTCTGTCAAATTTCGTGGAACTTTAAAATCCGAAAATCATCTGTTCTTGATTTTGTTGTGACCTCCTTTTCAGCTGGTATGGCTAGTTTGATTCTGACTCTTCCTACTCTGTTTGATTTACAGACACATGGGGAAAAATTGACTGAAGTTACAAAGTTTCAAACTGAAAGTAGCTGGTATCTTGATCTCTTTGCCAAGCAATTCATTGGTTCCTTTGATACAACCAAGTATGGGGCTATTCCAATGATTTTTGTAGGACTACTTCCCTTTATTTTGACTATTTTATTTTTTACACTGAAAACTATTAAGTTTCACGTGAAACTTATCTATGCAATCTTCTTTACATTTCTAATTGCAAGCTTTTATATTGAAGCTCTTGATTTATTTTGGCAAGGCATGCATACTCCAAACATGTTTTTACATCGCTATGCTTGGATTTTCTCTACCTTGTTAATTTACACAGCAGCGGAAGTCTTAAATCGTCTGAAAGAAATTAAAATCTGGAATTTTTTAGTTTCGCTTTTTCTTATAGTAACAGGATTTTTAGCTACCATCTATCTAAAATCACATTATTCTTTTTTAACAGATTTGAATATTCTGCTTACTCTTGAATTTTTAGTTGTCTATGCTCTTTTACTCCTTGCAGTTATTAAAAAATTTATCTCTGTAAATCTATTTGCCATTCTAATCTCTTTATTTATAATAGTTGAAATAAGTTTAAATGCTTCATCTCAAATGGACGGAATTGCTAAAGAATGGGGCTTTGCTTCTCGAAGTGCATATAATCGAGATATCCCAGCTATGGAATCTTTCTCAACATATATTGGAAATCAATTTACTCGTACTGAGAAACTAGAGACTCAGACAGGAAATGACAGTATGAAATTCAACTACAATGGAATCTCTCAATTTTCATCTGTTCGAAATCGTTCAGCAAGCTCTACTTTGGATAAACTTGGATTTAAATCCTCTGGGACTAATCTCAATCTCCGTTATGCCAATAATAGTATTTTGGCTGATAGTTTATTTGGAATCCAGTACAATATCTCGGAAAACCCTATTGATAAGTATGGTTTCCAAGATGTATATCAAAAAGATAATCTTACCCTATATGAAAATCAATTCTCTCTTCCGATTGCATTTGCTAGTCAATCTGTTTACAATGATGTCAAGTTCAATGAACACACTTTGGATAATCAAGCCTCGTTTTTAAATCAACTTGCTAACGTTAATTTTGATTATTTTTCTCCAATACCTTGTGAAAAAACTGAAAATACTGATGATTTGATTAGTGTTACAAGTTCTTCAAATGAGGATGCAGCAATTCAGTATCAAATTGAAGTGCCAGAAAACAGCCAAATTTATCTTTCTTTCACAAACCTTCACTTTTCTAATGATAAACAAAAGAAGGTTGACATCCTTGTAAATGGTGAAAAAAAGACTTTTACAACTGATAATGCATTCTCCTTCTTTAATCTAGGATATACAAAAGAGAAAAAAACTTTCAATATCAATGTTAGTTTCCCTGGAAATTCACAAGTATCATTTGAATCTCCTACCTTCTATCGTTTAGATACCAAAACTTTCACCGAGGCAATTCAAAAAATTAAAGAACAACCTGTCACAGTATCAACTTCTAAAAACAAGGTCTTTGCTACATATGATGTCCAACAAGATACATCTATTTTTTTCACCATTCCTTATGACAAAGGTTGGTCTGCCTACCAAGATGGTAAGAAAATAGAAATTAAACAAGCTCAAACTGGATTTATGAAAGTTGATGTTCCCAAGGGGAAAGGAACTATTACACTTTCCTTCATTCCCAATGGTTTTATTACTGGAGCAATCTGTTCCTTTACTTCTCTCTTACTATTTGGAATCTATAATCACAGACGAAAGTCATCTAAGGCATAAAAAAATCGACCAGTTGGTCGATTTTTTTAATATTCTTCCATTTTCTTAGGTTGATAGGCTAGCATACCTAAACCAGTAAATAGGGCTAATATCACAACAAGGAAAATGACTTGATGATGGATATTCCCTGTCATAGAGATTGTTTGTCGTAATCCAGAAACTGAATAACTCATTGGTAACCAAGGATTGATGGCTCTAAAGAAATCATTTGTCAAAGCAAGTGGGTAAGTACCTGCACTTGATGCTAACTGTAATAAAAGCAAAATAAGAGAAAAGAAAGCTCCTATACGGCTATTCCATGTTGTTAAAGCGGTCACCATGGACATAAATACTAAACTTGTTAGGATAATGAGAATAAATGTTCTCATCTCATGATTAGCCGTTAGACCAATAAGATGAACTCCTCCATATACCAAAATTCCTGCCAAAACAGCTATAATACCATTTATTTCTGCTCGAGATTTCAACCAAGCCCAACGGCTCTCTGGATGACGTCTTGAAGGCAACTTCGCAAAGATCATATTCGTTGATATTGCTGCAACAAAGAGAGCAACTGATATCATATAAGGAGCCATTGCAATTCCATTTACAGGAACTTGATCATTGTCTGTTTTTGAAAGATTGAGAGGATTTGACAAAATCTCTGCATTTTTAGATTCCGTTGATGCTGACTTGAGTTGATCACTAGCATTACCTAATCCTTGTCCTAAAGAAGCAACTCCTGTCTGTAAACCTTCCAATCCAGAAGTTAACTTTATTCCACCTTCTGCTAGTTTCCCAGCTCCAGCTGCCAATTTATTAGCTCCATTCTCTAATTGAGAAGCACCTGAAAGTAACTGACTGGATTTGTCTGCTAATTGACCCGATCCTGATTGTAATTTATCAACTCCTGCTATCAATTCTTGACTCTTTTGATTCAATTGATTGGAGCCAGTTGATAATTTTTCAATACCAGATACTAATTCTGGAGTTTTTTCAACTAATTGACTAACTCCTGCTGTCAAGTTAGAAGATTTTTGTGTCAAGGTAGTTGAGCCTGAAACTAATTGATCCAAACTACCTGTCAAGGTGGCATTTTTTTCACTTAGTTGACTTGCGCCCTGAGAAACTTTATCAACACCTATAGTATATGAGTTTACACCTGATGCAATCGACTGACTGGCAGGAACTAATTTACTAGTAACAGCTCCTTGTATCTCTGTTAATCCACTTGACAATCCTGTCAAAGAAGTAGAAGCAAGCGGTAATACTTGATTAGCTTGATTTTTTAATGTCGAAAGATTTGAAGATTGATTTTGTAAGTTTTTTAAACTTCTCTGTAAACCTTGTACTAAAGCTACAATTGACTGAGCCGATTGAATACTATCAGTCGAATTTTGATATACAGAAGCACTTATTTCAGCTTGTTGCTCACTTGTCAATGATTGATAAGCTGCTGTCGATTGAATATTGGCTAATGTAGTTGCTTTTTCAGACTGAGCACTTACTAACATTTGATTAGAAAGAGATGCTATACTTGATAAAACAGAATCTAATTGTTTTGTATCTCCAACATCAATATTTTGAATAGCTTGATTTAATTGATTTAGACCGGAAGATAATTGAGCAATTTGATCTTTTTGCTCAGACGAAGCATCTAACTTGCTAGAAAGTTGTTGAATTCCTTCACTTAATTGCTCCATACCCATTCGAAGTGTAGATGATTGATTAGATAACTGATTCGCACCTGTTGCAAGACTTCCCACTCCATTGGTGTAGGCACTAACACCAGATGAAAATTGATTAAGACCAGCATTAATCTGAGAAACACCGCCAGTATAGGATTCTACACCAGTATATAACTGATTGATTCCTCTTACTAATTCAGGGCTTTTAGAAGATAATTGACCTAATCCGCTATCTAATTGACTCACTGCACCAGTATATGTAACTAAACCACTATTAAAATTCCCTAAGCCAAGATGAAGTTGTTCAACACCAGAGACATATAAGGATAATCCTTTAGTAAACTGCTCCGTTCCATTTGAAAATGTTAAACTTGAATCTGCTAAAGAGTGTAGGTTAGTAGTTAATGTTTGACTTCCTGTCACTAACTGATTCGCTCCATCAGTTAGTTTTTCACTACCAGAAGCTGCTTGACTCATACCATCCTTTAAATCGACCATTTTGTTAAATAAAGCTTTAGTATAGGTCTCGGTTACATAGAAACATTCTGCTTCAATTTTGTCATCGCAGAATCACTCATCTTGCTGGCAATAAAACTATGACCACTTGAAGTCTGATAATCGATTTGCATTTGCTCTGGGTGATCCGTTAAAATAGAAGCTGCTTTTTCAGATAAATCACTTGGTAAAGTTACTACCATATAGTAATCGCCATCTTCCAATCCCTTCTTTCCTTCCTCTTCATCCACGAAATGAAAATCTAAAGTTTTATTTTCTTTTAAATTGGACACCATGTCTTTTCCTATTGCCATAGTATTATCATTATAGGAAGCCTCTTTATCATTATTGACAACTGCCACAGGTAAGTCAGACAATTGACCATATGGATCCCACATTGAGGATAAAAATATGATATTGTACAGAGCTGGAATAAGAGAAATCCCTATCATGACAATAATAAAGCTTGGTTTTTTAAAAATTGCTTTCCATTCTTTAAACATAGTTTCTCCTTTTTTAAACATATTGTCTAAAATTTTGATATAATAGATTATACATTAAAAAATCTAAATTACAAGATAAAAAATCTATTTTTAGACATATAGTCTAATTTGTTTACAAGGAGGAAATATGCAAGAAAGTAACAAACGCTTAAAAACAAAGAGAACTATTGAAAATGCTATGGTACAATTACTAATGGAACAACCATTTGATCAAATTTCTACTGTCAAGCTAGCAGAAAAAGCCGGAATTAGTCGTTCCAGCTTCTATACGCACTATAAGGATAAGTATGATATGATTGAGCATTATCAAAGCAAGCTATTTCATACATTTGAATATATTTTTCAAAAACATGCTCATCACAAAAGAGATGCTATTTTAGAAGTATTTGAATATCTAGAGTCAGAACCACTTCTGGCTGCCCTTCTTTCTGAAAATGGGACCAAAGAAATCCAAAATTTCTTACGAAATAAACTTCATATCATGCTCAGTACAGATTTACAAAAGCGATTTATGCAACTGAATCTCAATACCACTGAATTAGAATATAGTAGCATCTATCTAACTCATGCACTTTTTGGTGTCTGCCAAACTTGGATTGCACATGGAAAAAAAGAAAGTTCTCAAGAAATAACAGACTTCCTCATGAAGATGCTTGGTGATACGAATTGATGCAAAAAAGGGAACAACACTGTGTTCCCTTTTATCTATACTCCGCCAGTAGGACTCGAACCTACGACATCATGATTAACAGTCATGCGCTACTACCAACT
>NZ_JVLI01000119.1:0-18296 GCF_001072315.1 Streptococcus pseudopneumoniae
GCACGGCAATCATTTCCACTATATACCTAAGAGTGATTTGTCAGCAGGAGAATTGGCTGCTGCCCAAGCTTATTGGAATGGTAAACAGGGCTCACATTCTGCTACAAGTTCAAGTAAACCAAGTAGTGATAATGCTAAACCATCCCAACCAAGTTTGACAGAGACTCCAAATCTGACTGTTACTCCAACTTATCATCAAAATCAAGGGGAAGACATTTCAACACTTTTAAGTGAATTGTATGCCAAACCTTTATCAGAGAGACATGTGGAATCGGATGGTCTAGTCTTTGATCCGGCACAAATCATCAAACGTACTGCAAATGGTGTCGCAGTGCCTCACGGAGACCATTATCACTTTATTCCTTATTCACAAATGTCTGATTTAGAGCAGAAGATTGCAAGAATGATTCCACTTCATTATAGTTCAAGTCATTGGTTACCATCAAGACCAAATCTAATCCCTGCTCCAGAGCTTACCCCAGTACCAAGTCCGCAACCTACCACAAATCCTCAACCAGCTCCAAGCAATCCAATTGATGGAAAATTGGTGAAACAGGCGGTTCGAAAAGTAGCTGATGGTTATGTCTTTGAGGAGAATGGAACCTCGCGTTATGTGTTTGCCAAGGAACTTTCAGCAGAAACAGTTGTAGCCATTGATAATAAACTTACCAAACAAGAAAGTTTGTCACATGTGTTAGGAGCTAAGAAAAGTACCATCCCTTCTAGTGAGCAAGAATTTTACAACAAGGTTTATGATTTACTAGCAAGAGTTCATAAAGATTTGATTTCTAATAAAGGTCGTCAAGCTGATTTTGAAACTTTGGATACACTTTTGGAACGTCTTAATGATGTCTCAAGTGATAAAGTCAAGTTAGTAGATGATATTCTTACCTTCCTAGCACCAATTACCCATCCAGAGCGACTTGGCAAATCAAATGCTCAAATTGCTTATACGGACGATGAAATTAAATTAGCGAAATTAGCAGGTAAGTATACAACAGAAGATGGCTATATCTTTGATCCTCGTGATATAACTAGCGATGAAGGCGATGCCTATGTAACTCCACATATGACTCATAGTCATTGGATCAAGAAAGAAAGTTTGTCTGAAGCTGAAAGAGCAGCAGCTCAGGCTTATGCTAAAGAGAAAGGTTTGATACCTCCTTCAACAGAGAATCAGGGGTCAGGAAATACTGAGGTTAAAGGAGTAGAAGCAATCTATAATAAAGTGAAGGCAGCTAAGAAAGTTCCACTTGATCACATGCCTTACAATCTCCAACATACTGTTGAAGTTAAAAACGGTAGCTTGATTATACCTCATTACGACCATTACCATAACATTAAATTTTCTTGGTTTGACGAAGGGCTATATGAGGCACCTAAAGGTTATAGCCTTGAGGATCTTTTTGCGACTGTAAAATATTATGTTGAACATCCAAATGAACGCCCTCACTCAGATAATGGTTGGGGAAATGCCAGCGACCATGTTCGTAAAAATAAGGCAGACCAAGACAGTAAACCTGATGAAGATAAGGAACATGATAAAGTAAGTGAGCCAACTCGCCCTGAATCTGATGAAAAAGAGAATCATGCAGGTTTAAACCCTTCAGTAGATAATCTTTATAAACCAAGCACTGATGAAGACGAGACAGAGGGAGTAGCTAACGATACAACAGACGAAGCTGAAGTCCCTCAAGTAGAGACTGAAAAAGTAGAAGCCAAACTCAAAGAAGTAGAAGCTTTACTTGATAAAGTAACGGATGCTAGTCTGAAAGACAATGTGAGAGAGAGCCTAGCTGGTTTACGAAATAATCTGAGTCTCCAAACCATGGATAATAATGGCATCATGGCAGAAGCAGAGAAATTACTTGCTTTGTTAAAAAGGTAGTGAGTCAGTTATGACTAAATCAGAAGCATAACCTTTATCCTATAAATCAATATAAGGTAAGAGTCAGTAGCAGTACTGGCTTTTATTTGTCTTGCTCCGTAAGGTTCAGGCCAAATAAACCACCTGATTTTTTGGGGGCTTTGGATTCATTTAGGAGAAATCAATCTATATCCAAGGTTAGTAACTTAATCATAGGTCTTCCTTTGTTAGAGAAGATAATGGTAAAAGGGTAGGGGCTAATTGATTTTACAGTTTAAGATGTTTTGATAACAATTTATGATTTGAAGAGGATATTTGGAAAAGATATGCTATACTAAATTTGTGATTCAATTAAACAAACCATTATATTCAATAAGCTAGTCAAGAAAAACAGAGGGTTTAATATGAAAAAACGGATTATTCAGATTTTACTAGCATTGTCCTTAATTTTTTACAAATCAACTTGGTTTTGGGGAATTTTCAATCACCTCGCAAAGCCCTATCTACCAGCAAGTCGTGAGTTTTTTCAGATTCTACTTTTACTGGAAAGTGGTGTTCTTTTGTCAGCAGTCATCTATCTACTAGTTTTTGCAGGAAAGAAGACTTTTCATTTTAAGTGGCAGTTGAGGTACTTTATCTACCTTTTACTGGGCTACATCATGTCGTATATGTCGGACTTCTTCTTGTCTTATTTCATACCCTCGTCTTCAAATCAAATTTCTTTGAATGAAACGATAGAAATGATAGGGAGACAGGAATTACCCTATTTCTTGCTCATAGCTTGCTTCATCGGCCCTATTGCTGAGGAATTGATTTATCGTGGTGTGCTTATGACAACCTTTTTCAAAAACTCGCCTTGGTACGGTGATGTCTTGCTTTCTGCTATTATTTTCGGTTATATTCATATCAATTTTGCTTTAACTCCTCTTGCTTTTTTCATTTATGCTAGTGGAGGGCTTATTTTGGCTCTATTGTATCGCATGACAAAAACTCTCTACTATCCAATAGTGGTTCATATCCTCATCAATATCACTGCTTTCTGGAACTTATGGTTACTCCTATTTTCAGGAAGTTAGCTTACTAAAACAATGTCGGAATTTTCCGGCATTTTCTTTTCAACAGATGAACAAGAACTGATTATTTTCAGACTTGGCTGGCTAATCATGGTATAATAAAAGGTAATGAAAAATTCCAACGAGGCAGAGATGAAATTACTTTATACTGATATTCGGACTTCTTTGACTGAAATTCTAACCAGAGAGGCGGAAGAGCTGGTTGCTGCTGGCAAGCGAGTCTTTTACATCGCCCCCAACTCTCTTTCTTTTGAAAAGGAACGCGCCGTACTGGAATGCTTGTCCCAGCATGCTTCTTTTGCGATTACTGTTACGCGCTTTGCTCAAATGGCTCGTTACCTGATCTTGAATGACTTGCCTGCTAAGACCAGTCTAGATGACATCGGTCTTGGGATGGCCTTTTACAAATGCCTGGCCGAACTTGATCCCAAAGACTTACGAGTATACGGCGCCATCAAGCAGGATCCTCAGTTTATCCAGCAGTTGATTGAGCTTTACCACGAGATGACCAAAGCTCAGATGAGTTTTTTGGACTTAGAGAGTTTGACGGATAAGGACAAGAGAGACGATTTAGTCTTGATTTTTGAGAAGGTAACGGCTTATCTCAATCAAGGCCAGTTGGCTCAGGGAAGTCAGTTGTCCCATTTGATTGAGGCTATTGAGAATGACAAAGTTAGCAGTAATTTTACTCAAATCGCCTTGGTTATTGATGGATTTACCCGTTTTTCTGCCGAGGAAGAGCGAATTGTGGACTTACTTCATGGCAAGGGTGTTGAGATTGTTATTGGGGCCTATGCTAGTAAGAAAGCCTATACTAGCCCTTTTAGCGAGGGTAATCTCTACCAAGCCAGTGTGGAGTTTCTCCATCATCTAGCCTCTAAATACCAAACTCCTGCTCAGGATTATTCTCAAACTCATGAGCAGATGGATAGTTTTGACAAGGCCTCTCGTTTATTGGAATCGTCCTATGATTTTTCAGAACTTTCCTTGGAAATTGATGATAAGGACCGTGAAAACTTACAAATCTGGTCTTGTTTGACGCAAAAGGAGGAGTTGGAGCTAGTAGCCCGTAGCATTCGTCAGAAATTACATAAGAACTCAGACCTGAGCTACAAGCATTTTCGTATTCTCTTGGGTGATGTAGCTTCTTATCAATTATCTCTAAAAACGATTTTTGACCAGTACCAGATTCCTTTCTATCTAGGCAAAAGCGAATCCATGGCGCACCACCCTTTAACTCAGTTTGTCGAGTCTATTTTGGCTTTAAAACGCTATCGTTTCCGTCAGGAGGATTTGATTAACCTTCTCAGAACAGGTTTGTATACCGACCTCAGTCAGGCTGATATTGATGCATTTGAGCAATATATCCGTTATCTTGGTATCAATGGCTTGCCAGCCTTTCAGCAAACCTTTACCAAATCACACCATGGAAAATTTAATCTGGAACGTTTAAATACTCTTCGTCTGCGTGTTTTAACACCTCTTGAGACTCTTTTTGCTAGCCGAAAACAAAAGGCTGAAAACCTCCTACAAAAATGGAATAGCTTTCTAAAAGAGGGAGCGGTGACCAAGCAGTTGCAAGATTTGACAGCCACTATGGAAGCTCTTGATAAGGAAAGACAAGCCGAAGTTTGGAAGGCTTTCTGTCATGTTTTAGAGCAATTTGCGACTGTTTTTGCTGGTTCACAGGTTAGTCTAGAGGACTTCCTAGCCTTGCTTCATTCTGGGATGAGTCTATCTCAGTATCGCATCATTCCAGCAACAGTAGACACTGTTCTGGTGCAGAGTTACGATTTGATTGCACCACTGACTGCTGACTTTGTCTATGCCATTGGGTTGACTCAGGACAATTTACCAAAAATCGCGCAGAATACCAGCCTTTTGACAGATGAAGAAAGACAAAATTTAAACCAAATGACTGAAGAGGGGAGTCAATTGCTGATTGCCAGCAGTGAAAACCTCAAGAAAAATCGCTATACCATGCTTTCCTTGGTCAATTCTGCGCGTAAGAAGTTGGTCTTGTCGGCTCCAAGCCTTTTTAATGAAAGTGAAAGTAAGGAGTCAGCCTATCTGCAAGAGCTGGTCCATTTTGGATTTAGGCGGAGAGAGAGGAGGATGAATCATAAAGGGCTATCTAAGGAGGATATGGGTTCATATCACAGTCTTTTGTCTAGCCTGGTTGCCTATCACCAGCAGGGCGAGATGAGTGAGACTGAACAAGATTTGACATTTATTAAGGTTCTGGCGCGTGTGATGGGTAAAAAACTAGACCAGCAAGGTTTGGAAAATCCAGCCCTCCCAACCAGTCCAAGCAGTAAGCCCTTGGCCAAGGACACCTTGCAAGCTCTCTATCCAACTGATCAGGAGTTTTACCTGTCTACCTCCGGTTTGACGGAGTTTTACCGCAATGAATACAGTTATTTCCTCCGTTATGTTTTAGGCTTGCAGGAAGAATTGCGCCTGCGTCCTGATGCTCGTAGTCATGGAAATTTCTTGCACCGTATTTTTGAACGTGCCTTGCAGTTACCTGATGAAGATTCCTTTGACTACCGTCTAGAACAAGCTATTCAAGAAACCAGTCAAGAACGGGAATTTGAGGCTATTTATCAGGAGAGTTTGGAAGCTCAGTTTACAAAGGAAGTTTTGCTTGATGTCGCTCGGACAACTGGCCACATTCTCCGTTATAATCCAGCCATTGAAACCATCAAAGAAGAAGCAAATTTTGGTGGAAAAGAGCAGGCCTTTATTCAATTGGACAATGGTCGCAGTGTCTTTGTACGAGGTAAGGTTGACCGCATTGACCGATTGAAAGCTGATGGGGCGATAGGGGTAGTAGACTACAAATCCAGTCTGACTCATTTCCAGTTTCCTCATTTCTTTAATGGGCTCAATTCCCAGTTACCAACCTATCTTGCTGCCCTAAAAAGAGAAGGGGAGCAGAACTTTTTTGGTGCCATGTACTTGGAAATGGCTGAACCAGTCCAATCTCTGATGGCCGTTAAAAGTCTAGCAGGTGCAGTAGTAGAAGCCAGCAAGTCAATGAAATACCAAGGGCTCTTTTTAGAAAAAGAAAGCAGTCATTTGGGCGAGTTTTACAATAAAAACAAGGCCAACCAGTTGACGGATGAGGAATTCCAGCTCCTACTGGACTACAATGCCCATCTTTACAAGAAAGCTGCTGAGAAGATTTTAGCAGGCCAGTTCGCCATTAATCCTTATACTGAAAATGGCAGAAGCATTGCCCCATACGTCCAGCAACATCAAGCCATTACTGGCTTTGAAGCCAATTATCACTTGGGTCAAGCCCGTTTCCTAGAAAAGTTGGACTTGGCTGACGGCAAGCGTCTGGTCGGAGAAAAACTCAAGCAAGCTTGGTTTGAAAAAATAAGAGAGGAGTTGAATCGATGAAGCCTATTCCCTTTTTAATCGAGAAGGAAATTCAAAAATTGCAAGAAGCAGAAGCAAATTCGAACAAGGAACAAAAGAAAACTGCCGAACAAATTGAAGCCATCTACACTTCTGGTCAGAATATTCTTGTCTCAGCGTCGGCTGGTTCTGGTAAAACCTTTGTCATGGCAGAGCGCATTCTAGATCAATTAGCGCGTGGAGTGGAAATCAGTCAACTCTTTATCTCAACCTTTACGGTTAAGGCTGCGACAGAACTTAAAGAACGTTTAGAGAAAAAAATCAGCAAGCAAATCCAAGAAAGCAGCGATGTCGACCTCAAACAACACTTGGGTCGCCAGTTGGCAGACCTACCCAACGCTGCTATCGGAACCATGGACTCTTTCACACAAAAGTTCCTTGGCAAACACGGTTATCTACTTGATATTGCGCCTAATTTCCGTATTTTACAAAACCAAAGCGAGCAACTCCTTCTAAAAAACGAAGTCTTTCATGAGGTATTTGAAGCCCATTACCAAGGCAAACAGAAAGAGACCTTTAGTCATTTGCTGAAAAACTTTGCTGGGCGTGGCAAGGATGAACGGGGGCTGCGCCAGCAGGTCTATAAAATTTATGACTTCCTCCAATCCACCAGTAATCCTCAGAAATGGCTGAGTGAATCTTTCTTAAAAGGCTTTGAGAAAGCTGATTTTACGAATGAAAAAGGAAAACTAACTGAGCAAATCAAACAAGCCCTTTGGGATTTGGAAAGCTTTTTCCGTTATCATCTGGATAATGATGCTAAGGAGTTTGCAAAGGCTGCCTATTTAGAAAATGTCCAGTTGATTCTGGATGAAATTGGCTCCTTAAATCAGGAGTCCGATAGTCAGGCTTATCAAGCGGTGATTGCGCGTGTTGTCGCCATATCTAAGGAGAAAAACGGTCGGGCTCTGACTAATGCCAGTCGCAAGGCTGATTTGAAGCCACTGGCCGATTCCTATAACGAAGAGAGAAAGACCCAGTTTGCTAAACTAGGACAACTAGCAGACCAGATAACCATTCTCGACTATCAAGAACGGTATCATGGAGAGACCTGGGAACTAGCTAAGACTTTCCAAACATTTATGAGTGATTTTGTGGAAGCTTATCGTCAGCGTAAACGCCAGGAAAATGCCTTTGAATTCGCTGATATCAGCCATTACACCATTGAGATTTTAGAGAAATTCCTGCAAGTTCGTGAGGCTTATCAGGAGCGCTTCCATGAAGTCATGGTCGATGAGTATCAGGATACCAACCATATTCAAGAACGGATGCTGGAATTACTTTCTAATGGCCACAATCGCTTTATGGTGGGGGATATCAAGCAATCTATCTATCGTTTCCGTCAGGCAGATCCGCAGATTTTTAATGAAAAATTTCAACGCTATGTGCAAAATCCAAAAGAGGGCAAGCTCATTCTCCTCAAAGAAAATTTCCGTAGTAGTTCAGAAGTGTTGTCAGCAACCAATGATGTTTTTGAACGTCTCATGGACCAAGAGGTCGGCGAAATCAACTATGATAACATGCACCAGCTTGTTTTTGCCAATACCAAACTGACTCCCAATCCAGACAATAAGGCAGAATTTCTCCTCTATGACAAGGACGACACAGGTGAGGAAGAAGAGAGCCAAGCTGACACTAAACTGACAGGTGAAATGCGCCTAGTCATCAAAGAAATCCTTAAACTTCATCAGGAGAAAGGGGTGGCATTTAAGGAAATTGCCCTTCTGACCTCCAGTCGTAGTCGTAATGACCAAATTCTTCTCGCCCTGTCTGAGTACGGAATTCCTGTCAAAACTGACGGAGAGCAAAATAATTATCTCCAATCCCTAGAAGTGCAAGTCATGCTAGACACCCTTCGTGTCATTCACAATTCCCTGCAAGACTATGCCTTGGTTGCCCTTATGAAGTCTCCAATGTTTGGCTTTGATGAGGATGAGTTGGCACGTTTATCTCTTCAGAAAGCAGAGGATAAAGTCCAAGAAAATCTCTATGAAAAACTGATCAATGCACAAAAAATGCTAACAAGTCAGAAAGAGTTAATTCACTCAACACTAGCTGATAAGTTAAATCAATTCATGGATATCTTGGATTCTTGGCGTTTGTATGCCAAAACCCACTCCCTCTATGACCTGATTTGGAAGATTTACAACGACCGTTTTTATTATGACTATGTGGGAGCTTTGCCAAATGGGTCTGCTAGACAAGCTAATCTCTATGCCCTAGCACTGCGAGCTGATCAATTTGAAAAGAGCAATTTCAAAGGTTTGTCGCGTTTTATTCGTATGATTGACCAAGTCTTGGAAGCCCAGCACGATTTGGCAAGCGTGGCTGTCGCACCGCCAAAAGATGCAGTAGAGCTCATGACCATCCACAAGAGTAAAGGGCTGGAGTTTCCTTACGTTTTTATTCTCAATTTGGATCAGGATTTTAACAAGCAAGACAGCATGTCAGAAGTCATTCTCAGCCGTCAGAATGGTCTTGGTGTCAAATATATTGCCAAGATGGAGACAGGGGCAGTAGAAGACCACTATCCTAAAACCATCAAACTCTCCATTCCTAGCCTGACCTATAGGCAGAATGAAGAAGAATTGCAGCTGGCAAGCTATTCAGAACAGATGCGTCTGCTGTATGTTGCCATGACGCGGGCTGAGAAAAAGCTCTATCTTGTCGGCAAGGGTTCTCGTGAAAAGCTGGAAGCCAAGGAATACCCAGCAGCTAAAAATGGGAAACTAAATAGCAACACTAGACTTCAAGCCAAGAATTTTCAAGATTGGATCTGGGCTATCAGCAAAGTATTTTCTAAGGACACTCTCAACTTTAGTTATCGTTTCGTTGGTGAAGATCAGCTGACTAGAGAATCTATCGGAGAGTTGGAAAACAAAAGCCCTCTCCAAGATAGCTCCCAAGCAGACAATCGTCAGTCAGAAACCATTAAAGAAGCTCTTGAAATGCTGAAAGAAGTGGAAGTTTATAATACTCTTCACCGTGCAGCCATTGAACTTCCTAGTGTTCAAACTCCAAGTCAAATCAAGAAATTCTACGAACCAGTTATGGATATGGAAGGTGTCGAAATTGCTGGTCAAGGCCAGTCAGTAGACAAGAAAATTAGCTTTGATTTGCCAGATTTTTCAACCAAAGAAAAGGTAACTGGAGCTGAGATTGGTAGTGCTACCCACGAACTCATGCAGAGAATGGATCTCAGCCAACGACCAACGCTTGCTAGCCTGACAGAAACTCTCAAACAAGTTCAAACCAGACCAGCTGTCAGAGACAAGATCAAGCTTGCTAAAATTCTTGCATTCTTTGACACAGCACTCGGTCAGGAAATTCTTGCTAATACCGATCATCTTTATCGCGAGCAACCCTTCTCCATGCTCAAACGAGACCAAAAGAGTCAGGAAGACTTCGTTGTCCGTGGGATCCTTGATGGCTATCTACTCTATGAGGATAAAATCGTTCTATTCGACTATAAGACAGACCGCTATGATGAACCAAGTCAACTCATAGAGCGTTATCGTGGTCAGTTAGCCCTATACGGAGAGGCTTTATCTCGAGCCTATTCGATTGAAAATATTGAAAAATACTTGATTTTACTAGGTAAAGACGAGGTTCAAGTTGTAAAAGTATAATCTAGAAAGGAGACCTCATGACACTTCCAGTTAGAAAATCCCTGCACGATGCGGTTTTACAGGCTTCAAAAGCTAATACTTGGGAACAAGCTACCAAGGAATGGAATGAAGTTTCCTTGATTTTTAACGGTATCGGCCGTAGCAATTGTGTCTGTGGGAATGCCATCAAGTACGCCTACGAACTCTTTAATGGTGTCACAGGCCAACGTCTCTTTCCAATTGGTAGCGACTGTGTTCGTCATTTTCATCGATTGTCCCTTGACCAGCAATTGGAAGAGGAAGAAAAACTGCTCAGAAAGGTTGAAAATCTGACCAGAAAAGCCCAGAAAAAGGAAAAAATCAAGGTTAACAAAAGTGACTTTGACGAGCGTCTTCTAAAGTGGCTCTGGGAAAAAGGTGTTTTTAAACCCAATCGTGGCAATCAATTTGCACCTGAGAGAGACTACCAACTTTTCCTAGAAGTCTTTCAAGGAGGAAGTTGGACCAAGGCAGAGCCCAAGAAGAAGGCTCGTATGGAGGAAGTCCTTGAAAAGTGTATCAAACCCTTTTTACTTGGAAAACCAGATGACCAACTCTATCTTGTCAAGCTAGGCAAGGAGAAAATTGACTACGAGCAAGAACTCCGTATCCAGGCAGAGAAGGAGCGCAAGAAGAGGGATAAAATCGCCAAGCAATATGCAGACAATCTGGTTCTAGCTATGGGACCAGCAGAGCGTGCCTACCAAGATTACTTTGGCTTTACAGAGACTCTGACTCAAGAAGAACGCAAGTGGGAGAAAATTCTTTTTGGTAAAAATCGAACAGAACGGGCTATCAAGGCCAAACAATACCAAAAAGAGCTGGAAAAAGACCAACGAATTGCAGCTCAAGATCCAATTGAAAGAAAGCAGAAGCAGACCTGGCTCCTCAATTCCTATTTTCGTGAGCTTCCTGAAGAAAAAGCCAGATTTGCTCGGCTCTTATTAGAATATCGAAAAAGTGGAGAAGTGCCTTTTTCAACTGAATACTTATCAGACCATCTGCTAGACTTTTTCTATAAAATGAAAGCCTTTGAGTTTGAAATCGCACCAGAACAAGTCCGAGACTTTTTAAAAGAAAGCCTCCCAGCAGATCATCTCTCCTCAGCACAAGAAAGCTGGATAGAAAGCATTCTCCTCAACTGCCTCAAACCATTTTTAGAACGATTAGTGATATGAGTAACACCTACCGTGGAAGTTTCATGGTAGGTGTTATTGTGTCCCAAAAATAATATAAAACAAAGCATATAAAACAACGTATGAAAACGCAACTCAATTTTAAGACTTTTTGGTAAATTAAGAGTATAATTAAAGTGTGATGCCTTTTTTATAGATAATACACTAATATATTAAAGGTCTTCGTAACATAAATATAAATTTTATTTCAAGGAGGAATCATGGAAAAGTATTTTGGTGAAAAACAGCAGCGTTTTTCATTTAGAAAATTATCAGTAGGACTTGTATCTGCTACGATTTCAAGTTTGTTTTTTATGTCTGTATTAGGTAGTTCATCTGTAGAGGCTCAAGAGACTAAAGGTGTTCACTATAAATATGTGACAGAGTCAGAGCTATCATCAGATGAAAAGAAGCAACTTGTCTATGATATTCCGACATACACGGAGAATGATGATGAGACTTATTATCTTGTTTATAAATTAAATTCCCAAAATCAATTGGGAGAATTGCCAAATACTGGAAGCAAGAATGAGATGCAAGCCTTAGTTGCTGGTGCTAGCTTAGCAGCTCTGGGGATTTTAGTTTTTGCTGTTTCTAAGAAAAAAGTTAAGAATAAAACGGTATTACATTTAGTATTGGTTGCAGGGATAGGAAATGGTGTCTTAGTTTCAGCTCATGCTTTAGAAAATAATCTCTTACTGAATTACAATACGGACTATGAATTAACTTCAGGAGAAAAATTACCTCTTCCTAAAGAGATTTCAGGTTACACTTATATTGGATATATCAAAGAGGGGAAAACTACTTCTGATTCCGAAGTAAGTAATCAAGAGAAATCAGTAGCTACTTCTAAAAATCAACAAAAGGTAGATTACAATGTTACACCAAATTTTGTAGAGAATCCATCAAAGGTACAAACTATTCAGGAAGAAAAACCTGTTTCTTCAACTAAGTCCACAGAAGTCCAAGTAGTTGAAAAAACTCTCTCTACAGAATTAACCAATCCAACAAAAGAAGAGAAACAATCTTCAAATTCTCAAGAACAATTAGCCGAACATAAGAATCTAAAAACGAATAAAGACAAGAAGGTTTCTCCAAAAGAAAAGACTGGGGTAAATACACTAAATCCACAGGATGAAATTTTATCAGGTCAGTTGAACAAACCTGAACTCTTATATCGTGAGGAAGCTATAGATATAAAAATAGATTTTCAAGAAGAAATTCAGGAGAATCCTGATTTAGCTGAAGGAACTGTAAGAGTCAAACAAGAAGGTAAATTAGGTAAGAAAGTTGAAGTCATCAGAATATTCTCTGTAAACAAGGAAGAAGTTTCTAGAGAAATTATTTCAACTTCAACGACTGCGCCTGTTACAAGAATAGTCGAAAAAGGTACAAAAAAACCTCAAGTTATAAAGGACCAACCTGAGACTGGTGTAGAACATAAGGACGTACAGTCTGGAGCTATTGTTGAACCAGCAATTCAGCCTGAATTACCAGAAGCAGTAGTAAGTGATAAAGGCGTACCGAAAGTTCAACCAGAGTTGCCAGAAGCAGTTGTAACAGATAAAGGCGTACCGGAAGTTCAACCAGAGTTGCCAGAAGCAGTTGTAACAGATAAAGGTGAACCGGCAATTCAGCCAGAGTTACCAGAAGCTGTAGTAAGTGATAAAGGTGTACCAGAAGTCAAACCAGCGTTACCAGAAGCAGTTGTAACAGATAAAGGCGAACCTGAACAGGTAGCCACTCTACCAGAATATACAGGTGTACAAGCTGGCGCCATTGTTGAACCTGAAAAAGTTGAACCGGAATATGCTGGAGTACAAGCTGGAGCTGTAGTAGAACCAGAAAAACTAGCACCGCTTCCAGAATATACAGGAGTACAGGCTGGAGCTATCGTTGAACCAGAGCAGGTAGCACCACTACCAGAATACACAGGAGTGCAAGCCGGAGCAATAGTAGAACCAGAAAAAGTAGAACCATCAAAAGAATATACAGGTGTACAAGCTGGAGCTATTGTTGAACCTGAAAAAGTAGAGCCACCAAAAGAGTACACAGGCATACAAGCTGGAGCTGTAGTCGAACCAGAGCAGATTGCACCCCTACCAGAATATACAGGAGTTCAGGCTGGAGCTATTGTTGAACCAGAGCAGGTAGCACCACTACCAGAATACACAGGCGTACAAGCTGGAGCTGTAGTTGAACCAGAACAAGTAGATCCACTTCCTGAATACAAGGGGAATATTGAGCAACTAAAACCTGAAACTCCCGTTGAGAAGCCAAAAGAAACAGATCCAGAGAAAACAATAGAACTAAGAAGTGTTTCTGATGTGGAGCTCTATAGTTATGAAGACAATCAATCAAAACAACATACGAGCTTAGATAAAGTACCAGATAATAAATCTGCTTATTTCATCAAAGTGAAGTCAGCTAAATTTAAAGATGTACTGCTCCCAGTTTCAAACATTGAGGACACTACAAAAGATGGCAAACCAGTCTATAAAATCACGGCTAGATTGGAACACTTGAAGCAATCTGTAGATAATCAATATCAAGACAATTTTACTTATTATCTTCCAAAAGTTGTTCAAAACGACAGCCCTATCTACACATCATTTAAAAAATTAGTAACTGATATGAATAGTAGACCTGATGGAACTTTCACTCTGGGTGCAACAATGAATGCTCGTGAGGTTGAGTTAGGTGAAAACCAAGAAAGTTACGTTACAAGTAAATTTACCGGGACATTAATTGGTAGTCATCAAGGTAAAAATTATGGTATCTTTAATTTGAAAAAGCCGTTATTCAATAGATTAGAACACGCTACTGTTAAGGATCTCACCTTAAAAGATGTCAATATTTCTGGTAAGAATCATGTCGCATCAGTTGCTAAGGAAGCCACAAATTCTTCAACTTTAGAGAACGTTCACGCAAATGGAATCATTGCTGGTGAGCTAGGTATCGGAGGACTTGTCCAAAAAGTTGATAATTCTACGGTAAGAAATAGTAGCTTCACCGGAAGAATAACCAATACCTTTGTTACAACTTCTCAGTATGCAATTGGTGGCCTAGTCGGTCAATTAACCGGAGCTAATGCTAGTGTAGATCATTCTATAGCATCAGTAACCATTTCAAGTAATGCAGAATATTCTAACCAAACTATTGGTGGAATTGCTGGTATCGTAGAAAACAATGCAACTGTAAAAAATAGTTATGCTGAAGGTGAAATAAATAATGCTAAACCATTCGCTAGAGTTGGTGGAGTTGCAGGTTCCCTATGGACACAAGAAGGTGGAGCAGATGATAATACCGGCCACTTGAATAATGTTCTCAGCGATATGAATATTACAAATGGGAATGCAATTTCTGGTTACCACTTTAAAGGTATGAAGGAAACAGAAGTATACAGCAATAAAGACAATAAGGTAGTTAATGTTCAAGCAGTTGGAGATGAGGTAATGTCAGTTGACTCCACTGTAGAACGTGGTACTGAGATTGAAAAAACAGCAGTTCAAGCCAAGAAAAACCAGATTACTACAAAGAAAACTATAACCGTGGAAGATTTCACAAATTCTGCTAAACAGGATGTAGATTATACCAAGGCTACTCATTATCAAGCGACAAGAGAAGTTGCATATAAAAATATAGAAAAATTATTACCTTTCTATAATAGAGACACCATTGTGAAATATGGAAATCAATTATCAACTGATACTAACCTGTTTAAAAAAGAATTATTATCTGTTGTCCCTATGAAAAATGAGGAAGTGGTTTCAGATATTACTTCAGACAAGAACTCTATCAATCACTTATTACTACATTACAAAGATGGAACATCTGAGAAAGTAGATTTAACCTACAATAGTGATTTTGCAAATCTGGCTGAGTATACTATTGGAACTACAGGTCTAGTATACACACCAAATGCTTTCCTAAAAGATTATTCATCTATAATAGACATAGTTAAAAACGACTTAAATACAGTGCAGTATAATCCAACTGCTCTTAAGAATTTGTTAGGAATCTCTGATAATGTTAAATTAACAGAACTCTATCTAGATGAGCAATTCGCTAAAACCAAAGAGCACTTAACTGAGACTCTTAAAAAATTGCTTTCAGCTGATGCTGCTGTTACTGGAAATAATAGTGCTATTGATAATTACATGGTTGATAAAATCAAGCGAAACAAAGAAGCCTTGATGCTCGGATTAACCTATCTAGAACGCTGGTATGATTTCAAATTCGATAAGGCTAGCGCAAAAGATTTGCTTATGTTCCATATGAATTTCTTTGGTAAGGGAAATACCTCTCCGCTAGATACAATTATTGAACTGGGTAAATCTGGCTACAATAATCTCTTGGCTAAAAATAATGTGGTTACTTACAATGCCTTGCTGACGAATAACTACGGTACAAAAGATCTGTTTAGTGCTTTAGAAGGCTACCGTAAAGCATTTGCACCTACTCAAACTAACAATGAATGGTTTAAATCACAGACAAAAGCCTTAATCGTTGAAGAAAAATCTAATATTCCAGAAGTGAGGGCTAACCAGGAAAAAGCTGGTAGCAAGTACTCTATCGGTGTCTATGATCGAATCACTAGCGACAGCTGGAAATACCGTAACATGGTACTGCCTCTACTAACCTTGCCAGAAAGATCAGTATTTGTCATTTCAACTATCTCTAGCCTAGGATTTGGTGCTTATGATCGCTATCGTAATAAAGATCATCAAGCAAGTGGTGATCTGAATAGCTTTGTTGAAAAGAGTGCTCACGAAACTGCCGAACGTCAACGCGATCACTACGATTATTGGTATCGTATTCTAGATAAGGAAGGGCGTGAGAAGCTTTACCGAAATATCTTGCTTTATGATGCCTATAAATTTGGAAATGATAATACTGAAGGAAAGGCTACAGAAGTGGCAGGTTTTGATAATCCAAATCCTGCAATGAAACATTTCTTTGGTCCTGTTGGAAATAAAGTTGGTCATAATGGACACGGTGCTTATGCCACAGGGGATGCCGTTTATTATATGGGTTATCGTATGTTGGATAAGGATGGAGCTATCACTTATACTCATGAAATGACGCACGATTCAGATCAGGACATCTATCTTGGAGGCTATGGTCGAAGAAGTGGCTTGGGACCAGAGTTCTTTGCTAAAGGCTTATTACAAGCACCAGACCATCCAGATGATGCGACAATCACCATCAACTCAATCTTGAAACATTCAAAATCTGATAGTACAGAAGGACAACGATTACAAATACTTGATCCAACTACAAGATTTAAAAACTCTGATGATTTGAAGCAATATGTCCACAATATGTTCGATGTTGTTTATATGCTAGAATATCTTGAAGGAAAATCTATTACAGAGAACCTTACCAATTATCAAAAAACGAAAGCTCTCAGAAAAATTGAGAATAAGTTTGTGAAAGATCCAGCAGATGGAAATAACGTATATGCGACAAATGTTGTCAGAGATCTGACAGTAGAAGAAGCTGAAAAACTACGTTCATTCAATGATTTGATTGATAATAATATTCTTTCGTCTAGGGAATATACTTCAGGGAAATACGAAAGAAATGGTTACTATACTATCAAACTATTTGCACCGATTTATGCAGCATTAAGTAATGATGACGGAACGCCAGGTGACCTAATGGGACGTCGTATGGCCTATGAACTATTAGCTGCTAAAGGCTTTAAAGATGGTATGGTACCTTATATCTCAAATCAATACGAAGAAGTTGCTAAACAAAATGGTAAAAAAATAACTATTTATGGTAAAGACCGAGGATTAGTTACAGATGAGCTTGTCCTTCGAAAAGTATTTAATGGTCAATATAAAACTTGGACACAATTCAAGCAAGCTATGTATAATGAACGTGTAGCTCAATTTGATAGACTGAATAAAGTTACTTTTAATGATCCAACAAAACCTTGGACTAGTTTTTCTACGAAAACCATAAGTAGTGTTACAGAGTTGCAGCGATTAATGGATGAAGCTGTTCGAAAGGATGCAGATGAGGATAGATATTCTTGGAGTAATTACAAACCAGAATTTGATAGTGCAGTTCATAAGTTGAAGAGAGCAATCTTTAAAGCTTATCTTGACCAAACTGATGATTTTAGAAGTTCAATTTTTGAAAATAAAAAATAGTGTTTACTATTAGGAAATAAAATTAAAGAAGGTGATTACGCTTGTCATTATTTAAAAAAGAACGGTTTTCAATCCGAAAAATCTGTGGGATTGTTGGTTCAGTTTTACTCGGAAGTATCTTGGTTGCACCGTCAATCATTCATGCTTCTACCTATCATTATGTTGAAAAAAGCGCTCTTACACAAGAAGAACAAACTAAGATTCAAGCAGGAATTCCTACTGATAATGAAGCAAGTTATGCTCTTATTTATCAGCAGGAAGCTCTTCCTGCAACAGGTTCATCGACTTCTGTGCTTACAGCTTTAGGTCTATTAGCTGTTGGTAGTTTAGTCCTTTTGGTTCATAAAAAGAAAAAAGTTAGTAGTTTGTTCTTAGTTACTACTATCGGACTGATTAGTCTTTCTAGTATGCAAGCTCTTGATATAAGCAATCCTTTGAAAGCTCCAAGTAATGAAGGAGTAGTTCAAATTGCTGGATATCGTTATATTGGATACTTACCCCTTGATGATGATGCAATTTCAGAAATTCAACATAAGGATGAGGGGACAAAGAATGTTCTAGTATCTGAAACTCAGGAAAGTATCCCTAATGAAGCGCCTAAAGCAGAAAAAACTAAAAATACTGAGACTGTAAGCACAGTCCCAAACGAGACAACTAAATCAGAGAAGCCAGAGTACACTGCACCGGTAGGCACAGTCCCTGATGAGGCGCCTAAAGCTGAGAAGCCAGAACATACAGCACCAGTTAGTGGTAATCTGGTAGAATCTGAAGTTCATGAGCAACCAGAATATACAGCTCCAATTGGCGGTAATTTAGTTGAACCAGAAGTTCATGAAAAACCAGCATACACTAAACCTATAGGTACTGTTCCAGACGAGGCTCCTAAAGCAGAGAAACCAGCATACACTAAACCAGTGGGTACAGTGCCAGACGAAGCACCTAAA
>NZ_JVLI01000120.1:0-45649 GCF_001072315.1 Streptococcus pseudopneumoniae
AATGAAAATCAAAGAGCAAACTAGGAAGCTAGCCGCAGGCTGTACTTGAGTACGGCAAGGTGACGCTGACGTGGTTTGAATTTGATTTTCGAAGAGTATAAGCAGAATATAGATAGAAGGAGTAGGGAAACCCGCTCCCTCTTGTTTAGGCAATAGTTTGATTTTCAAATTATGACAGTATCGAACTATTACGTAAGCAAGAAACGATGGAGGCACTATGAAAACACGTATTACAGAATTATTGAATATTGATTATCCTATCTTTCAAGGAGGAATGGCCTGGGTTGCTGATGGTGATTTGGCAGGGGCTGTTTCCAAGGCTGGCGGACTAGGCATTATCGGTGGGGGGAATGCCCCTAAAGAAGTTGTCAAGGCAAATATTGATAAAATCAAATCATTGACTGATAAACCCTTTGGTGTCAACATCATGCTCTTGTCTCCCTTTGTGGAAGATATTGTAGATCTCGTTATCGAGGAAGGCGTCAAAGTGGTTACAACAGGGGCAGGAAATCCTGGTAAATACATGGAACGCTTTCACGAAGCAGGAATTACAGTTATTCCTGTTGTACCAAGTGTTGCCCTAGCTAAACGCATGGAAAAAATCGGTGCGGACGCTGTTATTGCAGAAGGAATGGAAGCTGGGGGGCATATCGGTAAATTAACAACCATGACCTTGGTGCGACAGGTAGCCGCAGCTGTATCTATTCCTGTTATTGCGGCAGGAGGAATTGCGGATGGTGAAGGTGCTGCGGCTGGATTTATGCTAGGTGCAGAGGCTGTTCAGGTTGGAACTCGGTTTGTCGTTGCCAAAGAGTCTAATGCCCATCCAAATTATAAGGCGAAAATTTTAAAAGCTAGAGATATTGATACTACGATTTCAGCTCAACACTTTGGACATGCTGTTCGTGCAATTAAAAACCAATTGACTCGTGATTTTGAAAAAGCTGAAAAAGATGCCTTTAAACAAGAAAATCCTGATTTGGAAATCTTTGAACAAATGGGAGCGGGTGCTCTAGCCAAAGCAGTTGTTCACGGAGATGTGGATGGTGGATCTGTTATGGCAGGTCAGATCGCAGGGCTTGTTTCCAAAGAAGAAACCATTGAAGAAATCCTAAAAGATTTGTATTACGGAGCGGCTAAGAAAATTCAAGAAGAAGCCTCTCGTTGGGCAGGAGTTGTAAGAAATGACTAAAACAGCCTTTTTATTTGCTGGTCAAGGTGCCCAGTATCTAGGTATGGGACGGGATCTCTATGATCACTACCCTATTGTCAAAGAAACGATTGATCAAGCGAGTCAGGTACTTGGTTATGATTTGCGTCATCTCATCGATACGGAAGAAGACAAACTCAATAAGACCCGCTATACCCAACCAGCCATTCTAGCGACTTCGGTTTCTATCTACCGTTTATTACAAGAAAAAGGCTATAAGCCTGATATGGTTGCTGGTTTGTCCCTTGGAGAATACTCTGCCTTGGTGGCCAGTGGCGCCTTGGATTTTGAAGATGCGGTAGCTTTGGTAGCTAAGCGTGGAGCCTATATGGAAGAAGCAGCTCCTGCTGGTTCTGGCAAGATGGTCGCAGTTCTTAATACACCAGTAGAGGTCATTGAGGAAGCCTGTCAAAAGGCTTCTGAACTTGGAGTGGTTACCCCAGCCAACTATAACACACCTGCACAAATCGTGATTGGTGGAGAAGTGGTTGCAGTTGATCGAGCTGTCGAACTCTTGCAGGAAGCAGGCGCCAAACGCTTGATTCCTCTCAAGGTTTCAGGGCCTTTTCATACCGCTCTCCTTGAGTCTGCTAGTCAGAAACTAGCTGAAACTCTAGCTCAGGTAAGTTTTTCAGATTTTACTTGTCCCCTAGTCGGCAATACAGAAGCTGCAGTTATGCAAAAAGGAGACATTGCTCAACTCTTGACGCGTCAGGTCAAGGAGCCAGTTCGTTTCTACGAAAGTATGGCAGTTATGCAAGAAGCAGGCGTAACCAACTTTATCGAGATTGGACCGGGGAAAGTTTTGTCAGGCTTTGTCAAAAAAATTGATAAAACGGCTAAACTAGCCAATGTTGAAGATCAGGCTAGCTTGGAAGATTTGCTAGAAAACAAGTAATCCCTTCTCCCATAAATACAAGAGAAAACAGGAGAAAAGAATGCAACTAAAAAATAAAAATATCTTTATTACAGGTTCGAGTCGTGGAATTGGTCTTGCCATCGCCCACAAGTTTGCTCAATCAGGAGCAAATATTGTTTTAAACAGTCGTGGTGCAATTTCAGAAGAATTGCTCGCTGAGTTTTTAAATTATGGTGTCAAGGTGGTTCCCATTTCAGGAGATGTATCAGATTTTGCAGACGCTAAGCGTATGGTTAAGCAAGCTATTGCAGAGCTGGGTTCAGTAGATGTTTTGGTTAACAATGCAGGAATTACCCAAGATACCCTGATGCTCAAGATGACAGAAGCAGATTTTGAAAAAGTGCTTAAAGTGAATCTGACTGGCGCTTTTAACATGACACAATCAGTCTTGAAACCGATGATGAAAGCCAGAGAAGGTGCTATCATTAATATGTCTAGTGTTGTTGGTTTGATGGGAAATATCGGTCAAGCTAACTATGCAGCTTCTAAGGCTGGTTTGATTGGTTTTACCAAGTCTGTGGCGCGTGAAGTGGCCAATCGCAATATCAGAGTTAATGCTATTGCTCCTGGAATGATTGAGTCCGATATGACAGTTGTTCTATCAGACAAGGTAAAAGATGCTATGCTGGCGCAAATTCCTATGAAAGCATTTGGGCAGGCGGAGCAGGTTGCAGATTTGACAGTATTTTTAGCAGGCCAAGATTATCTAACTGGTCAAGTGGTTGCCATTGATGGTGGCTTAAGTATGTAGCAGAAGCTAGAGGTGAAAAAGATGAAACTAAATCGCGTAGTAGTAACAGGTTATGGAGTAACATCTCCAATCGGAAATACACCAGAAGAATTTTGGAATAGTTTGACAACTGGAAAAATCGGAATTGGTCCAATTACAAAATTTGATCATAGTGACTTTGATGTGCATAATGCAGCAGAAATCCAAGATTTTCCTTTTGATAAATACTTTGTAAAGAAAGATACCAACCGTTTTGATAACTATTCTTTATATGCCTTGTATGCAGCCCAAGAAGCTGTTAATCATGCCAATTTGGATGTAGAGGCTCTTGATAAAGATCGTTTTGGTGTTATCGTTGCCTCTGGTATTGGTGGAATCAAGGAAATTGAAGATCAAGTGCTTCGCCTCCATGATAAAGGACCAAAACGTGTGAAACCATTGACCCTTCCAAAAGCCTTGCCAAATATGGCTTCAGGAAATGTTGCTATGCGTTTTGGAGCAAACGGTGTTTGTAAATCTATCAATACTGCCTGTGCTTCATCAAATGACGCGATTGGGGATGCCTTCCGCTCAATTAAATTTGGTTTCCAAGATGTTATGTTGGTAGGTGGTTCAGAAGCTTCTATTACACCTTTTGCTATTGCTGGTTTCCAAGCCTTGACAGCTCTCTCTACTACAGAGGATCCAGCTCGTGCTTCTATCCCATTTGATAAAGACCGTAACGGTTTTGTCATGGGTGAAGGTTCAGGGATGTTGGTTCTTGAAAGTCTTGAACACGCTGAAAAACGTGGCGCTACTATCCTTGCTGAAGTGGTTGGTTACGGTAATACTTGTGATGCCTACCATATGACTTCTCCACATCCAGAAGGTCAAGGAGCTATCAAAGCCATCAAACTAGCCTTGGAGGAAGCCGAGATTTCTCCAGAGCAAGTAGCCTATGTCAATGCTCACGGAACATCAACTCCTGCTAATGAAAAAGGAGAAAGTGGTGCGATCGTGGCTGTTCTTGGTAAGGAAGTACCTGTATCATCAACTAAGTCTTTCACCGGACATTTGCTGGGTGCTGCAGGCGCGGTAGAAGCTATCGTCACAATCGAAGCTATGCGTCATAACTTTGTACCAATGACAGCTGGAACAAGTGAAGTATCAGATTATATCGAAGCCAATGTCGTTTATGGACAAGGCTTGGAGCAAGAAATTCCATACGCTATTTCAAACACTTTTGGTTTTGGTGGCCACAATGCAGTTCTTGCTTTCAAACGTTGGGAGAATAAATAAGTATGAATTTAAACGATATTAAAGACTTGATGGCTCAATTTGACCAGTCAAGTTTGAGAGAATTTTCTTATAAAAATGGGACGGATGAGTTGCAGTTTAGCAAGAATGAATCGAGACTGGTGTCTGAAGTTGCATCTCAAGTCGCTCCAGCACCCGTTCTAGCAACACCGAGTCCAGTAGCTCCTACATCTGCTCCAGCAGAGACTGTAGTGGAAGAAACTTCGGCGCCAGCTGAAGCAAGTGTGGCTGCTGAGGGAGATGTTGTAGAGAGTCCACTTGTTGGGGTGGCTTACTTGGCTGCTGGTCCTGACAAACCTGCATTCGTCACAGTTGGTGATACTGTTAAAAAGGGTCAAACACTGGTCATTATCGAAGCCATGAAAGTCATGAATGAAATCCCAGCTCCTAAGGATGGTGTGGTAACGGAAATTCTCGTTTCTAACGAAGAAATGGTTGAGTTTGGTAAAGGATTGGTACGTATCAAATGATCGATATTCAAGGAATCAAAGAAGCCCTTCCCCACCGTTATCCTATGCTCCTAGTGGACCGTGTGTTGGAAGTGAGCGAAGATACTATTGTTGCTATCAAAAATGTGACCATTAACGAGCCCTTCTTTAACGGTCATTTTCCTCAATACCCTGTTATGCCAGGTGTTCTAATCATGGAAGCCTTGGCGCAAACTGCTGGTGTCTTGGAGTTGTCAAAACCTGAAAATAAGGGGAAACTGGTCTTTTACGCTGGTATGGACAAGGTTAAGTTCAAGAAGCAAGTTGTACCAGGCGACCAATTGCTTATGACGGCAACGTTTGTAAAACGCCGTGGTACCATTGCCGTGGTTGAAGCAAAGGCTGAAGTGGATGGCAAGCTTGCGGCCAGTGGTACTCTTACCTTTGCAATAGGGAACTAAGGAGGTTCTCCATGTTTCGAAAAATTTTAATTGCCAATCGTGGTGAAATTGCGGTTCGCATTATCCGTGCGGCGCGTGAGTTGGGGATCGCAACGGTGGCGGTTTATTCAACTGCTGATAAGGAAGCCCTTCATACGCTTTTGGCAGATGAAGCAGTTTGTATCGGCCCTGGCAAGGCAACAGAGTCTTATCTCAATATCAATGCGGTTCTATCAGCTGCAGTCTTGACTGAGGCAGAAGCCATTCACCCAGGTTTTGGATTTCTCAGTGAAAATTCCAAATTTGCAACCATGTGTGAAGAAGTTGGTATCAAGTTTATCGGTCCATCTGGTCATGTTATGGATATGATGGGGGATAAGATCAATGCGCGTGCTCAGATGATCAAAGCAGGCGTGCCTGTTATACCAGGTTCGGATGGAGAAGTGCATAACTCTGAGGAAGCTTTGATTGTTGCTGAAAAAATTGGCTACCCTGTTATGCTCAAGGCTTCAGCAGGTGGAGGTGGTAAAGGGATTCGTAAGGTTGAAAAACCAGAAGATCTCGTTTCCGCCTTTGATACTGCTTCAAGTGAAGCCAAGGCCAATTATGGCAATGGTGCTATGTACATAGAGCGGGTTATTTATCCAGCTCGCCATATTGAGGTTCAAATCCTAGGAGATGAACACGGAAATGTGATTCACTTGGGTGAACGGGATTGTTCTCTTCAACGGAATAATCAAAAGGTTTTGGAAGAAAGTCCTTCAATTGCAATCGGAAAAACGTTGCGTCATGAAATCGGTGCGGCTGCTGTTCGAGCTGCAGAGTCTGTTGGCTATGAGAATGCAGGGACCATTGAGTTTCTGCTTGATGAAGCAAGTGGCAATTTCTATTTCATGGAAATGAATACACGTGTTCAGGTAGAGCATCCAGTAACAGAATTTGTTTCAGGTGTGGATATCGTTAAGGAACAAATTCGTATTGCAGCAGGTCAGCCTCTGTCTGTTAAGCAAGAAGATATTGTCCTACGCGGTCATGCCATCGAGTGTCGGATCAATGCAGAAAATCCAGCCTTTAACTTTGCTCCAAGTCCAGGTAAGATTACCAATCTCTATCTGCCAAGTGGAGGAGTTGGCTTACGCGTGGATTCAGCAGTTTATCCAGGCTATACCATTCCGCCTTATTATGACAGTATGATTGCCAAAATCATCGTTCACGGTGAAAATCGTTTTGATGCCTTGATGAAAATGCAACGTGCCCTCTATGAATTAGAGATTGAAGGGGTGCAGACCAATGCAGATTTCCAGCTTGACCTCATTTCAGATCGTAATGTCATTGCTGGAGATTATGATACTTCCTTCTTGATGGAAACCTTCTTACCTAAATATCAAGAAAAAGAATAAAATGACTTCAAGAGTTTAAACCGAAAAGGGGAATCAATGGCTCTATTTAGTAAAAAAGATAAGTATATTCGAATCAATCCCAATCGTTCGGTTAGGGAAAAACCTCAAGCCAAGCCAGAGGTTCCAGATGAATTATTCTCCCAGTGTCCGGGTTGTAAGCATACCATTTATCAGAAGGATCTGGGAAGTGAGCGTATCTGTCCGCACTGTAGCTATACCTTTCGTATTTCTGCCCAAGAACGCTTAGCTTTGACGATTGATATGGGAACTTTCAAGGAATTGTTTACAGGGATTGAGAGCAAGGATCCCTTGCATTTCCCTGGTTATCAAAAGAAACTAGCAACTATGCGTGAAAAAACAGGTCTGGATGAAGCCGTTGTGACAGGAACAGCTCTTATAAAAGGTCAGACTGTGGCTCTTGGGATTATGGATTCCAACTTTATCATGGCTTCTATGGGTACGGTTGTAGGTGAAAAAATCACTCGCTTATTTGAGTATGCAACTGTCGAAAAATTGCCAGTTGTCCTCTTCACTGCCTCTGGTGGAGCCCGTATGCAGGAAGGAATCATGAGTCTCATGCAAATGGCCAAGATTTCTGTAGCAGTTAAACGCCATTCAAATGCTGGTCTCTTTTATCTGACCATTTTGACAGATCCAACGACAGGTGGTGTGACAGCTTCTTTCGCTATGGAAGGCGATATCATTCTGGCTGAACCACAGAGTTTGGTCGGTTTTGCTGGGCGTCGTGTGATTGAAAACACGGTTCGTGAAAGCTTGCCTGAGGATTTCCAAAAGGCAGAATTCCTATTGGAGCATGGATTTGTGGATGCTATCGTTAAAAGAAGAGATTTGCCAGATATGATTGCAAGCCTAGTCAGATTGCATGGAGGGAGTCCTAGATGAATATTGCAAAAATAGTCAGAGAAGCGCGTGAGCAGAGTCGCTTGACGACCTTGGACTTTGCGACAGGCATTTTTGATGACTTTATTCAATTACACGGTGATCGTTCTTTTCGTGACGATGGTGCAGTTGTTGGTGGTATTGGCTGGCTTGGAGATCAAGCTGTAACAGTGGTTGGTATCCAAAAAGGCAAGAGTTTACAAGATAACCTTAAACGGAATTTTGGACAACCACATCCAGAAGGCTACCGCAAGGCTCTACGGTTGATGAAACAGGCTGAAAAGTTTGGCCGCCCAATTGTGACCTTTATCAATACTGCTGGAGCCTATCCTGGTGTCGGAGCGGAAGAACGTGGACAGGGAGAAGCCATTGCTCGTAATCTCATGGAAATGAGTGACCTGAAAGTTCCGATTATCGCCATCATTATAGGTGAAGGTGGTTCAGGCGGGGCTCTGGCTCTAGCAGTCGCAGACCGTGTTTGGATGCTGGAAAATTCTATCTATGCCATTCTCAGCCCAGAAGGTTTTGCTTCCATTCTATGGAAGGACGGAACTCGTGCCATGGAAGCGGCAGAACTGATGAAAATCACTTCGCATGAACTGTTAGAAATGGACGTGGTGGACAAGGTGATTTCTGAAGCAGGACTTTCTAGCAAAGAACTGATTAAGAATGTAAAAAAAGAACTCCAAGCTGAGCTAGCTTTACTTTCACAAAAACTGCTAGAAGAGTTGTTGGAAGAACGTTACCAACGATTTAGAAAATACTAATATAAAAACTAGAACTGACTGCCAGTTCTAGTTTTTATGTGGTTCTTAATCTGTGCAGAGGGGAAAGTCAAAAGGTGCTTGGAAGACCAAACACCTTTTCGATTATTCATTTTCTTCAGTTACAAATTGACTAAGCAGTCCGTTGATAAAGCGGGCTGATTTTTGATCTGAAAAATTCTTAGCAAGTTCAATAGCTTCATTGACTGCTACCAGCTGAGGTGTATCAAATGATGTGATTTCAAAGATACCCAAGCGTAGTAAATTTTTTTCGACCAAGGTCAAGCGTTCAACTGTCCAGCCTGATTTGAGGTGCTGGTTGATTTGTTTATCCAACTCTTCTTTTTGAGCTTGGATACCAGAAACCAAGTTTAGAAGAAAGGCTGGGATTTGCACATCTGCATCTTCACGGTTATGTGTGTAGGCAAAGTGACAAGCCGTTTCCATATCTGTACCGAATTCAAGGCTCATAAGAGCTTGAAAAGCGCATTTACGAAGTTCGCGTCTAGATTCTAATAATGGACTAGTCATTGAGGAAGTCCTCGTTAAATAAATCTTTCAACTCTGGTTTAGGTGTTTTATCTGGAACGATTCCTGTAACATGGATATTGACAGCAGAAAGTTCCACATCAGCCATATCATGGACAGCATCTTTGACCGCTTTTTGAATAGCAAGAGCAACTTTTGGTACTTTCACACCGTACTCAAGGTAGAGGTAGATGTCAGCAGTTAGCTCTTCATTGCTTTCTTTTAAGTAGACGCCACGACCAAGAGAGAGTTTTGATAGGGTATCAGATACAGATTTATTTGAAAATGAGTGGACACCATCAACTTTAGCAGTTGCGATGGCAATGATTTTTTCAAGTACACGTGGAGCGATAACGATTTCGCCAAATTGTTCTTCAATTCCCATAGAATGACCTCTTTCTAGAGATTAGGCACGAGAAACGTAAGTTCCTTCTGCAGTGTTGATGATCAATTTTTGTCCAGCTTCGATGAAGTCAGGAACGTTGACAACAAGTCCAGTTTCCATAGTTGCTGGTTTACCAGAACCTGTAACAGTAGCACCCTTGATAGATGGTTGTGTTTCAGCAACTGTCAATTCAACAGTAGTTGGTACAGTTACACCGATTACTTCAGTTCCGTAGAATTGGATTTTCACATCAGAGTTTTCAAGGATGTAAAGCAATTCATTTTCAACGTTTACGACTGGGATTTCGTATTGGTCGTAAGTTTCAGTGTTCATGAAGTAGGCAGTTTCATCCATTTTGTACAAGTATTGAGCTGGAACAGTTTCGATAATAGCTTGTTCGAATTTTTCTTCTGGACGGTAGCTTGTGTCAAAAGTAGAACCAGTACGGACATCACGCAATTTCATACGCATGATTGTGTTCCCTTTACCTGGTTTGTGGTGGCTAGCTTCCAAAACACGGATCAATTTTCCGTCTGCAGTTTCAAATGTCATACCAGCTTTCAATTTGCTTGCTTCAATCATGTTTTTACCTCTTTAATAAATATTATTACTCTTCATTTTACCATAAAATCTTCTGGAAATAAAGCCAAAATAGTTATTGGGAGATGGTAGGGGGGAAAAAACCAACCTCAGGGCTGGTTTTTGTTACATATTAATCTTCTTTCAACTTCGCCAATTCTTGGGCAAGTAGTTTAAGAGCAACTTGTGGGTTGGCTTGGCCTTTGGTTGCTTTCATTAGGAATCCTGTGAAGGCCTTGTCAGCATTACGTTTGCCTGACTTGAAGTCGGCAACGGCTGCTTCATTATCTGCGAAGACTTGATGAATGATTGGAATCAAGACATCTGGATCTGAAATTTGAACCATACCTGCTTTTTCCACGTATTCACGCGCGCCACCGCCATTTTTAGCGAGATGGACAAAGACTTTCTTTGCAATCTTAGACGAGATAGTGCCGTCTTCGATGATGGCAATCATTTCTACCAAGTTTTCTGGGGTCAATTCGATTTGTTCTAGTGTCTTGCCTTCAGCGTTCAAGAACTGAGCGACTTCACCTTGGAGCCAGTTAGAGACTTGTTTGGCATCACCACCTAGGGCGACAGCTTTTTCAAAGAAATCAGAAGTGACTTTGTTTGCAGTCAACTGGCTAGCATCGTAGTCAGACAAGCCGAGGTCAGAGACGTAGCGCGCACGGCGTTCTTTTGGAAATTCTGGCAATTCAGTCCGCATTTCCTCAATCCACTCGTCTGAGATTTCAAAGAGTGGGAGATCTGGTTCTGGGAAGTAGCGGTAGTCAGCAGCCCCTTCCTTAACACGCATGAGGATGGTTGCCTTGTTGGCTTCATCGTAACGGCGTGTTTCTTGACGAATTTGTCCACCTGAGCGAAGGATTTCAGCCTGACGTTGAACTTCGTATTCAAGACCTTTGCGAACGTTTGAGAAGGAGTTGAGGTTCTTCAATTCAGTCTTGGTACCGAATTTTTCTTGACCATAAGGACGAAGAGAAATATTGGCATCCACACGCATGGAACCTTCTTCCATCTTAACGTCAGAAATGCCAGCGTATTGGATAACTTCCTTGAGGGCGGTTAGATAAGCGTAGGCTTCTTCTGGTGAACGCATGTCAGCTTCGGATACAATCTCAATCAAGGGCACCCCTTGGCGGTTGAGGTCAACGTAAGAGTAGCCGTCTGTACCGTGGGTATTTTTACCAGCGTCTTCTTCCAAGTGAGCGCGTTCGATACCGATTTTCTTAGTTGTACCATCTTCTAGCTCGACTTCAATCCAACCGTTATAGCCGATTGGCTCATCAAACTGAGAAATTTGGTAGGCTTTGGGATTATCAGGATAGAAGTAGTTTTTACGATCAAAGTGCATCTTTTTGTGGATGTCCATGTTGAGGGCAAGAGCTGCCTTGATACCGGCATCGACAACACCCTTATTGAGAACGGGTAGAACTCCTGGGAAAGACCAGTCAATCACGTTAGTGTTGGCATTTTGGTCATTTCCAAAGTGAGCAGAAGTAGGTGAGAAGATTTTTGAATTGGTGTTGAGCTCTACGTGGACTTCAAGTCCAATGACTGTTTCAAAGTTCATTAGTTGTCACCTCCAAAAATCACGGGTTGTTGTTTGTGGTAGTCTGTTGTTGCTTCAAAAGCAGCAGCAGCTTGGTAAATAGTTTCCTCAGAATACTTAGGACCAATCAATTGCAGACCAACAGGTAGACCTTGAGAGAATCCAGCAGGAATCGAAATTCCTGGGAGACCTGCCAGGTTTACTGGAATGGTCAAAAGGTCAGCTAAGTACATGGCAACTGGGTCGTGGTTGAGTGAATCCAAGTCATAGGCAACGCTTGGTGCGGTTGGGCCCAAAATCAAGTCATAATCCGCAAAGACTTTTTCGAAATCTTGGATGATGAGGGTACGGACCTGACCAGCTTTTTTATAGTAGGCGTCATAGTAACCTGATGAAAGGCTGAAAGTACCCAGCATGATACGACGTTTCACCTCTTCACCGAAACCTTGGCTACGGCTGTTTACATAGATTTCATCAAGGTTGCTTGCATCTTCTGCGCGGTAGCCGTAACGGATACCATCAAAACGTTGCAAGTTTGATGAAGCTTCAGATGAAGCGATGATGTAGTAAACGGCAACACCGTATTTTGAGTGAGGAAGGCTGACTTCTTCAACGATAGCACCCAGTTTTTCAAAGTGTTTGGCTACATTCAGAATAGTTTCCTTAACCTCTGGGTCAATCCCTTCACCAAGATATTCTTTAGGTAAAGCGATTTTCATTCCCTTGATATCTTGACCGATTTTTGAAGTAAAGTCGGCAATGCGGACAGGGGCAGAAGTAGAGTCTTTGGAATCTTCGCTGGCAATCGCGTTGAGCAAGAGGGCATTCTCCTTAACAGTAGGTGCGAAAGGTCCGATTTGGTCTAATGAGCTACCAAAGGCAATGAGACCGAAGCGAGAAACCGTTCCGTAGGTTGGTTTGAGACCAACGATCCCGTTGAAGGCAGCAGGTTGGCGGATAGAGCCACCAGTATCAGAACCAAGTGACAAGCGAACTTGTCCTGAAGCTACAGCTGCGGCCGAACCACTTGATGAACCACCAGGAACCTTGGTCTGGTCCCAAGCATTTTTAGTGGCACCGTAGTAAGAAGTTTCACCTGAACCACCCATGGCAAACTCGTCCATGTTGGTCTTTCCTACGACAATCATGCCTTTAGCTTTTGCATTGGCAACGGCTGTCGCATCAAAGATTGGCTCGTAGTTGTAGAGCATTTTTGAGGCAGCAGTTGTGAGAATACCATCTGTAGAGATATTATCCTTGACAGCAAGTGGAATTCCTGAGAGGACATTATCAGCGTCAATTCCAGCTTCATCAATGGCTTTGGCTTGAGCAAGAGCCTGCTCCTCAGCGATGGTAACAAAAGCGTTGATAGCTGTCTCGCGAGACTGGATATCTTCAAGCGTAGCTTGAGTTAGTTCAGTTGCTGAAATTTCCTTAGAGACAAGGAGATTGTGTAAGTCTTCAATGGTTTTATTGTTAAAAGTCATTAGGCATCTCCTCCATCGTCTAGGATAGCTGGTACCTTGATATAGTAGTTGTCTTTTTCAGGTACGTTTTTAAACAAGCGATCACGGTCTGTTCCTTCTTCGGCCACATCAGGGCGGAGTACGGTCTTACGGTCAGCCATGGTCGTAGTAGGTGCGACACCAGTTGTGTCAACTTCGTCCAGCAATTCAACCATGTCAACAATCTTAGACAAGGTAGTCGCAAAGGCAGCAGTTTCTTCTTCAGAGAATCTTAATTTTGAAAGATTGGCAACGTGTGTTACCTCTTCTTGCGTAATTTTCATCTTGCATCCTTTCGTGAAATGATGATTTTTAGTCTGTTCTATTTTACCATATTTTCCTATAAATAAGGGAGGGGGAACTGAAAAGAAATAGAAATTGAAAAAAATGCTAAAATCCGATATAATGGAGTGTTGAAAGGAATGGTAAAATCCAATGTAGAAATCATTCTTAGCTATTGAAATAACTAAAAATAGAAAATCAAAGAAAGAGAACTTATGAATATTCAAGAAGAAATTAAGAAACGTCGTACTTTTGCCATCATCTCCCACCCGGACGCGGGGAAAACAACTATCACTGAGCAACTGCTCTACTTTGGAGGCGAGATTCGTGAGGCTGGTACCGTAAAAGGAAAGAAAACAGGGACTTTTGCCAAGTCTGACTGGATGGATATCGAGAAGCAACGTGGGATTTCGGTGACCTCATCTGTTATGCAATTTGACTACGATGGTAAGCGCGTCAATATCCTCGACACACCAGGACATGAGGACTTCTCAGAAGATACCTATCGTACCTTGATGGCGGTGGATGCTGCGGTCATGGTTGTGGACTCTGCCAAGGGTATTGAGGCTCAAACCAAGAAATTGTTTGAAGTTGTCAAACACCGTGGAATTCCGGTCTTCACCTTTATGAACAAGCTAGACCGTGACGGTCGTGAGCCACTGGACCTCTTGCAAGAATTGGAAGAAGTCTTGGGCATTGCGAGCTATCCGATGAACTGGCCGATCGGTATGGGGAAAGCCTTCGAAGGATTGTATGACCTCTATAACCAACGTTTGGAACTTTATAAAGGGGATGAGCGTTTTGCTAGCCTGGAAGATGGAGACAAGCTTTTTGGAAGCAATCCTTTCTATGAGCAAGTCAAGGATGATATTGAACTTTTAAATGAAGCTGGGAATGAGTTTTCAGAGGGAGCAATCCTTGCTGGAGAATTGACACCTGTCTTCTTCGGTTCAGCTTTGACAAACTTTGGTGTGCAGACCTTCCTTGAAACCTTCCTTAAGTTTGCTCCAGAACCACATGGACACAAGAAAACAGATGGCGAAATTGTGGATCCTCATGATAAGGATTTCTCAGGATTTGTCTTTAAAATCCAAGCCAACATGGACCCTCGTCACCGTGACCGTATTGCCTTTGTCCGTATCGTATCAGGTGAATTTGAGCGTGGCATGAGTGTCAACCTGCCTCGTACTGGTAAGGGGGCTAAACTTTCGAATGTTACCCAGTTTATGGCGGAAAGTCGTGAGAATGTAACCAACGCTGTGGCAGGTGATATTATAGGGGTTTACGATACAGGTACTTATCAAGTTGGGGATACTTTGACAGTTGGCAAAAACAAGTTTGAATTTGAACCCCTACCAACCTTTACACCTGAAATTTTCATGAAAGTCTCTGCTAAGAATGTCATGAAGCAAAAATCCTTCCACAAGGGGATTGAGCAACTAGTGCAAGAAGGAGCCGTTCAGCTTTACAAGAATTACCAAACAGGTGAGTACATGCTAGGGGCTGTGGGTCAACTCCAGTTTGAAGTCTTTAAGCACCGTATGGAAGGCGAGTACAATGCAGAAGTGGTCATGAGCCCAATGGGTAAAAAGACCGTTCGTTGGATCAAGCCAGAGGACTTGGATGAACGGATGTCATCAAGCCGAAATATCTTGGTTAAAGACCGTTTTGACCAACCAGTCTTCCTCTTTGAAAATGACTTTGCCCTCCGTTGGTTTGCGGACAAGTATCCAGACGTAGAGTTGGAAGAAAAAATGTGACTCAGTACCAACAATTGGAACTACAGTTCCTAATTGTTGGACGCTAGTCGCTATTTGGCGAACTAGCTAACTGCCTCACTAACTACGTTTGGCAAATGTAATCGATTTGCCAAACTCCGTGTCGTGGTTCAGAAAATTTATTTGATTGTGTAACATTCTAAGTAGCTAATGAGCCTGGGGCAAAAGTCTAACCTTAAATATAAAAAGCGAACAAAACGAGTTATCTGACACTCAGAATTCTGTCTTGTTCGCTTTTTTGTCTAATCTATCGATTTTTTAAATTTATAATAAAGAATTCCTAAAATCAAAATCTTTTTGTCCCAGACTCTAGGTGCTCCACTAGTAAAGTTTTACGAATAATATTGATTCGTGGGCTTTTCCGTTGTAACGGGTAGAAAGTGGCCTAGATAACTGTCTTACTAACTATGTTTGGTAAATAGAATCGATTTGTAAAACTCCGTGTAGTGGATAATAATACTGCAAAGTTTACAGTATTTTATCTCAGCATTCTATAAAAAGATGTTGAATATTAAGCCCTATTCGTTTTACTATTAACCTTTATGGTACTAACCTACAAATAAAAGAAAACTTCAGATAATCACCTTTTGTGATTGGTCTGAAGTTTTCTTTTTTACTGTCCATATTTTTGGTAAAAATCAACTTTTACTTGGATGAAGGTTTTGGCTTCACGCAGGAGTTGAAGAAGGGTGGCGCGAGTTTCAAATTCTTCTCTTGTCTTGGGTAGACTGCGGTTTCGGAAGACTTCTAGATAGCGTTCAATTTCATCTAGTAAATCAGAAGCAGGATTGGTCTGGCTCAGTTGACCAGCGATTTTTGAAAAGAGCTGCGCTAAGATCAGGCTCTCACTGGCAGCTAGGTGACAGGTGTTGATTTGCTGGGCCATGTTTCGCAGGATACGACTTTGTCGCTGTCTCATCTCAAAGTAGTGAATATGGTAATCAGTCTGGTGAAAGAGGTGGTCTGAGTGATCCAAATAGACCAGTCTGAGGGCTTCTTCCAAAAGAGTGTCTAATTCTTCCACAAGCTGTGCTCGGTTACGTCCATCCCCTCTGGATAAATAATATTTGAAGCGTAGGAGGATATCTTTTAACTTTTCTTCCACCAGTGTGTGGTAGTGCTGGATTTCCTCTTCTCGTGAAGGCATATAGAGATTAACAAGCAGGGCAAATCCAGTACCGATTGCAAAGAGAAGGAATTCATTGACTAGAAGGTCTGGAGAGGTTGACTCTTGTACCAAGAGGTGGCTAACCAAAACGCTACTTGGTGTGATGCCAATTTCCCAGCCCATCTTGTAGGCTAGAGGAACGTATAGGGCCAAATAGAGGCCAAGGCTCCAGATATGAAATCCACTCAAGTGAAAAGCCAAAACCCCGATAACCAGAGCTAGAAGCATGGAAAAGAGCCGATTGCGGGCCAGTTTTAAGGTACTTCTACGCGTATCAGATAGGCTCAAGAGAGCGATGATTCCAGCCGAGACAGCTGAGGACAGATTGAGAAAATAAGCAAGAAGGCAGGCAAGACAGGTAGCTAAGATGAGCTTGGTCGTACGTTGGCTAATAGACATAAGAATTTCCTAATAAGTTAGAATAAAAGCGTAAAAGACAAGACCTGAGCAGGCTTGCCTTTATGATTTATTTTTTACGGGCTGCTGCGTATTCGGCAACGGCAGTAAAGAGGACGTCTGTAGAAGAGTTAAGGGCTGTTTCACATGAGTCTTGAATGACACCAATAACAAATCCAACTCCGACAACTTGCATGGCAATATCGTTAGAAATACCGAAAAGACTACAAGCAACTGGGATAAGAAGGAGGGAACCTCCAGCAATACCAGAAGCACCACAGGCTGAGATAGCTGCTACTACACTGAGGACAAAGGCTGTCGCAAAGTCAACAGGAATTCCAAGAGTGTTAACTGCAGCAAGGGTCAAAATGTTAATGGTAATCGCTGCTCCGGCCATGTTGATAGTAGAACCAAGTGGGATAGAAACAGAATAGGTATCTGGATCTAGTCCAAGGTCGTGACAAAGTTTCATGTTGACAGGGATATTGGCCGCAGAACTACGAGTAAAGAAGGCTGTCACACCGCTGACACGCAAACATTTCCAAACGAGGGGATAAGGGTTTCTCTTCATAAAGAGGAAGGCAATCAATGGATTGACTACTAGAGCCACAAAGAACATAGTTGTCACCAAGAGGGCAAGCAAGATTCCGTAGTTGGCTAGACTTCCGATTCCCTTATCAGAAATGGTTTTAAAGACAAGGCCAAGGATACCAAATGGAGCTAGGTTAATGATCCATTCGACAATTTTAGAAGTCACATCAGCCATAGTTTTCAGTAATTCTTTACTATTTTTGCTGGCTTCTCTCATAGCAATCCCGAAAACAACTGCCCATGATAGGATACCAATGTAGTTGGCAGTAATGAGGGCATTAACTGGATTGTCAACCAGTTTGAGCAAGAGGTTGCTGAGGACCTGTCCAATCCCATCTGGTGGAGCAATATCGGTATTAGCGCTATTTAAGGTAATTTCAACAGGGACGATGAAACTTGCTAGTACAGCGATGAGGGCAGCTGCGAAGGTTCCTACCAAGTAAAGGAAGATAACGGTTTTCATATTACTATCTTGTCCCTTTTGATGTTGGGAAAGGGCATTGGCAACGAGGGCAAAGACCAGAATCGGTGCGATGGCTTTGAGGCCACCAACAAAGAGATCTCCTAGAAGGCCAATTCCTGAAATGTTAGGAAGTGTCAGTCCTAGGGTTCCTCCAATAAGCATACCAATCAAAATTCGTTTGATTAGGCTTGCCTTATTCCAAGCATGAATGAATTTTTTCATAACAATCTCCTTTGTTGTGTAATGTTTATGATTATAGTATAAATATGAACTAAAATCAAGAATTTTCTGTCTATTTTTGAAATTATTTTTGAATATTTATGGAGAATGACACTTTATGAAAGTATGGTATAATAAATGAAAGGAGTTTTCTATGCAAGAATTTTTTCAAACCTATCTCAATAAGCTTGATATAACAACGATTATTGAGAATATCTTAACCAAGTTAATTTCTCTGTTATTTCTATTTTTACTCTTCTATATAGTTAAGAAATTGCTCCATACTATGGTGCAGAGAATTGTTAAACCTTCTCTAAAAATGTCTCATCATGATGTCGGACGTCAGAAAACAATCTCACGTCTGTTAGAAAACATGTTTAATTATACCCTTTATTTCTTTTTACTTTACTGTATTTTGTCGATTTTAGGTTTGCCAGTTTCTAGTTTGCTGGCAGGTGCAGGAATCGCTGGGGTGGCTATTGGGATGGGAGCCCAAGGCTTTCTGTCTGATGTCATCAATGGCTTTTTCATCCTTTTTGAACGTCAACTGGATGTGGGGGATGAGGTCGTTCTGACAAATGGTCCTATTACTGTATCGGGCAAGGTTGTCAGTGTCGGTATTCGAACTACTCAACTCAGAGGAGAAGACCAGGTTCTGCACTTCGTTCCCAATCGGAATATCACCGTTGTCAGCAATTTCTCTCGGACAGACCAGGCCTGAAATTTTAGTAGATTTATGGTATAATGGAAAGAGTTTGGTAAAGGAGAAAAGATGTTTTTAGAAAAACAGTTGGGCAATGGTTGTACCTGGATTAACCTAGATTTGGATAAGTTGAAAAAACTAGAGGACCTTTCTGAAATCTACGGTTTGGACAAGGAAACCATCGAATACGCACTGGATAGAAATGAGCGTGCCCACATGGATTATCACCGTGAAAATGGAACGGTGACCTTTATCTACAATGTCTTGGACTTGAAAAAGGATAAGGCATACTATGAAGCCTTTCCCATGACCTTTATTGTGGAACATCGTCGCCTGATAACCATCAGTAATACCAAGAATGCCTATGTCATTGAACAGATGACACGTTATCTGGAGAGTCATGATATGCTTTCGATTTACAAGTTTCTCTTTGCCAGTCTGGAAATTATCAGCAATGCCTACTATCCTGTCGTCGAGCAGATGGACAAGAGTAAGGATGAGGTCAATGGTCTCTTGCGCCAGCGGACGACCAAGAAAAATCTCTTTGCCCTTTCCGACTTGGAAACTGGTATGGTTTACCTCACTGCGGCTGCCAAGCAAAATCGCATGTTGCTGGAACATATCCAAGGGCATGCCCTCTATCGCAGTTTTAACGAGATTGAAAGAGAGCAGTTTGATGATGCCATGATTGAGGCTCACCAACTGGTGTCCATGACAGACTTGATTTCTCAAGTCCTCCAACAACTATCAGCATCTTACAACAATATCCTAAACAATAATCTGAATGATAATTTGACAACCTTGACCATCATTTCAGTCTTGCTAGCTGTTTTGGCAGTCGTGACAGGCTTTTTCGGAATGAATGTTCCTCTACCATTTACAGAAGAGCCAAATGCTTGGATTTATATCTTAATGGCTAGCTTGATTTTATGGGCAGCCTTATCTCAATGGCTGAAGAAAATTACTAGAAAATAAAAGAGAAGGAGCCAGAATGGCGATTGAAAATTACATGCCAGATTTTGCTGTGGAAGCAGTTTATGATTTGACAGTAGAAAGCCTGCAAAAACAAGGAATAAAAGCTGTTTTGGTGGATTTAGATAATACTCTCATTGCTTGGAATAACCCTGACGGGACTCCAGAGATGAAACGATGGCTACATGATCTTCGGGACGCGGGCATTCGCATTATCGTAGTCTCAAACAACACTAAGAAACGCGTCCAACGAGCAGTTGAGAAGTTTGGGATTGATTACGTTTATTGGGCATTGAAGCCCTTCACATTTGGGATTGACCGTGCCATGAAGGAATTCCACTATGATAAAAGCGAAGTGGTCATGGTTGGCGATCAGCTCATGACAGATATTCGTGCAGCCCACCGTGCTGGCATTCGCTCGATTTTAGTCAAACCCTTGGTCCAACATGACTCGATCAAAACGCAGATTAACCGAGCTCGTGAGCGTCGTGTCATGCGAAAAATCACTGAAAAGTACGGACCGATTACATATAAAAAAGGAATTTAACTATGGAAGAAATTCTCTGTATTGGTTGTGGAGCAACCATTCAGACGACAGACAAGGCTGGACTTGGATTTACTCCCCAGTCGGCACTTGAAAAAGGTTTGGAGACTGGCGAAGTCTATTGCCAACGCTGTTTCCGTCTCCGCCACTACAATGAAATCACGGATGTCCAGTTGACGGATGATGATTTCCTCAAGCTCTTGCATGAGGTGGGAGACAGTGATGCTTTAGTGGTCAATGTCATTGATATCTTTGATTTTAATGGCTCTGTTATCCCAGGCTTGCCACGTTTTGTCTCAGGAAATGATGTCCTCTTGGTCGGAAATAAAAAAGATATCCTGCCCAAGTCAGTAAAACCGGGAAAGATTAGCCAGTGGCTCATGGAGCGTGCCCATGAAGAAGGTCTTCGTCCAGTCGATGTCGTCTTAACTTCGGCACAAAACAAGCATGCCATTAAGGAAGTCATTGACAAGATTGAACACTACCGTAAGGGCCGTGATGTCTATGTGGTTGGTGTAACCAACGTTGGAAAATCAACTCTTATCAATGCTATTATCCAAGAAATCATGGGTGACCAGAATGTCATTACGACTTCGCGCTTCCCAGGGACAACCTTGGACAAGATTGAGATTCCACTTGATGACGGATCTTATATCTACGATACACCAGGGATTATCCACCGTAACCAGATGGCTCACTACTTGACGGCTAAAAACCTCAAGTATGTCAGCCCCAAAAAGGAAATCAAGCCTAAGACCTATCAGCTAAATCCTGAACAAACCCTATTTTTAGGTGGTCTCGGACGCTTTGATTTCATTGCGGGTGAAAAGCAAGGTTTCACTGCCTTCTTTGACAATGAACTCAAACTCCATCGTACCAAGCTTGAAGGAGCTAGTGCCTTTTACGATAAGCACGTCGGAACCCTTCTGACACCACCAAATAGCAAGGAAAAAGAAGATTTTCCAAAACTAGTTCAGCATGTATTTAACATTAAGGACAAGACAGACCTAGTTATCTCAGGCCTAGGCTGGATTCGCGTAACAGGCACAGCCAAAGTCGCCGTCTGGGCACCAGAAGGCGTTGCCGTCGTCACACGAAAAGCAATTATTTAAAATAAAATCACTGATCGAACAAAGTGAGCTCATAAAAAGATAGTTATTGCTGTGGTGTTTTGCCAATCGATAGATTGGCAAGGGGCACCATTGAGACCAAGGCTCAATGGTGAGGTCAGGAAATCCATTTTTCAAAGATGAGATCTTTGGAAAATTAGTTCCGACCGTCCCTCACCACCTAAAATAACTATCAAAAAAACAAGGAAGAAATTATGTCATTAACATCAAAACAACGTGCCTTCCTCAACAGTCAGGCACACACCCTCAAACCCATCATCCAAATTGGGAAAAATGGACTCAACGACCAAATCAAAACCAGCGTCCGTCAAGCTCTTGACGCCCGCGAATTGATTAAAGTAACGCTCTTACAAAACACAGATGAAAACATCCACGAAGTAGCTGAAATCTTGGAAGAAGAAATCGGTGTGGATACAGTCCAAAAAATCGGACGCATCTTGATTTTGTTTAAACAATCCAGCAAAAAAGAAAATCGCAAGATTTCTAAAAAAGTCAAAGAAATCTAGGAAACCTACTCCAAACAACTGTTTTTACAGAGAAATAAAGGAGACTAGCCTATGGCAATCGAACTATTGACTCCCTTTACCAAGGTAGAGTTGGAGCCAGAAATCAAGGAGAAAAAACGCAAACAAGTCGGGATTTTAGGGGGGAATTTTAACCCTGTTCACAATGCCCATCTCATTGTTGCGGATCAAGTGCGACAACAGTTAGGACTGGACCAGGTTCTGCTTATGCCAGAATACCAACCTCCTCATGTAGACAAAAAAGAAACCATCCCTGAACACCACCGCCTCAAGATGTTGGAGTTGGCTATCGAGGGGATAGAAGGTTTGGAGATTGAAACCATTGAGTTGGAACGTAAGGGCATTTCTTACACCTACGATACCATGAAGATTTTGACAGAGAAGAATCCAGATACAGATTACTACTTTATCATCGGTGCCGACATGGTGGACTATCTGCCTAAGTGGTACCGAATTGATGAGCTGGTTGACATGGTTCAGTTTGTGGGGGTTCAACGCCCACGCTACAAGGCAGGGACTTCTTACCCAGTTATCTGGGTTGATGTGCCTCTCATGGATATCTCGTCCAGCATGGTGCGTGACTTTATTTCCCAAGGACGAAAACCCAACTTTCTCCTACCTCAGCCTGTGCTAGACTACATCGAGAAGGAGGGGCTCTATTGATGGCCTATCAAGACTATATCAACTGCTCTCGTGAGGCTTTGTTGGAAAAAATGGCAGAGCTTCTACCTGAAAAACGCTTAACCCATTGTTTGGGTGTGGAGCGTGCAGCAATAGAACTGGCTCAGCGATTTGGAGTCGATACTGAGAAAGCAGGACTAGCAGGTCTCCTTCATGACTATGCTAAGAAGTTGTCAGATCAGGAATTTTTGGACTTGATTGACCGTTATCAGTTAGACCCCGACCTCAAAAACTGGGGTAATAATGTCTGGCATGGTATGGTTGGTATCTACAAGATTCAAGAAGATTTGGATTTGCATGATTCTGAAATTCTACGAGCCATTGAAATCCATACAGTCGGTGCTGGTCAGATGACAGACCTAGATAAAGTCATCTACGTCGCAGACTATATCGAGCACAATCGATCCTTTCCTGGAGTAGATGTGGCACGTGAGATTGCAAGTTTGTCACTCAATAAGGCAGTTGCCTACGAAACAGCTCGTACCGTGGAGCATCTAGCTCATCAGGGATTTCCCATTTATCCCCAAACCCTTGAAACCCATAACGCCTTTGTGCACTATTTGAAAGAGGACTAAATGAAGACGGCTTTTATAATCATTGATGTTCAGAATATTTTAGTGGAAACCGGTTTTCAGACAAATAGTCTATTGGAAAAAATTTCTTATTTACAAAACCAGGCTAGAAGCAAGAATATTGAAATTATCTATGTTCAACATATTGAGAACTCTGAAGCTCAAACATCAGAAGATTGGCAGTTATCTGCGCTTTTAAATCGAAAACCTGATGAAAAGGTCTTTCAGAAGAAGTATAACAGTATTTTCAAAGAAACTGGCTTAAAAGAATACTTGGATAAACAGGGGATTGAAAAATTAGTTTTATGTGGTATGCAGACAGAATATTGTGTGGATACCTCTGTCAAGGTTGCCTTTGAATATGGCTATCAGCTTATTATTCCAGAAGGAACTTGCACAACGTTTGATGGGGATGACATTCCAGCAGAAACGATTAATGAATTTTATGAGGGCATTTGGGAGGAGCGCTTTGCAGATGTCCTAGACTACAAACATATTTTCTAAAAAGAGGACTAAATGAAGGAAAAAGAATTACTAGAACTAGTCGTGAAAGCGGCTGATGAGAAACGTGCAGAGGATATCCTTGCACTTGATGTACAAGATTTGACTAGCGTGACTGACTACTTTGTGATCACTAGCTCTATGAATAGCCGTCAGTTGGACACTATCGCTGATAATATCCGTGAAAAAGTAGCGGAAGCAGGATTTAAAGGCAGTCATGTCGAAGGCGACGCAGCTGGAGGTTGGGTCTTACTGGACCTCGGTGCTGTCGTTGTGCATATCTTCTCAGAAGAAATGCGTGCCCACTATAATCTAGAAAAACTATGGCATGAGGCAGACTCAGTAGATTTATCTGAAACTCTGGCGTAGAAGATGAACTCAGTTGCAGTCAACTGGGTTTCTTTGCTTATTTTAGAAGAAAATGGATAGAAAGGTGAGGGCTACTGGTGTTTGCCATGGAGGCTCTTGGTATCATGATTATGGCGACATATGAAACATTTGCGGCTGTTTACGATGCTGTGATGGATGATAGTTTATACGACAAATGGACAGATTTTTCTCTGCGTCATTTGCCTAAGACCAAGGAGAGAAAGAAACTCTTGGAATTGGCTTGTGGGACAGGCAATCAATCTGTGCGCTTTTCTCAGGCTGGTTTTGATGTGACTGGACTTGACTTGAGTGCGGATATGTTGAAGATTGCTAAGAAGAGAGCTGCTTCAGCCAAGCAGCATATTGCCTTTATAGAAGGCAATATGCTGGATTTGTCCAAGGCAGGTAAATTTGACTTTGTCACGTGTTACTCGGACTCAATCTGTTACATGCAGGACGAGGTGGAAGTGGGAGATGTCTTTAAGGAAGTGTATAATGCCCTCAACGAAGATGGAGTCTTTATCTTTGATGTACATTCGACCTACCAGACAGACGAGGTCTTCCCGGATTATTCCTACCATGAAAATGCGGAAGATTTTGCTATGCTCTGGGATACCTATGAGGATGAAGCGCCTCACTCCATCGTCCATGAGCTGACTTTCTTTATCAAGGAGGCGGACGGTTTCTTTAGTCGCCACGATGAAGTGCATGAGGAGCGGACCTATGAAGCCTTGACCTATGATATTTTGCTGGAACAGGCTGGTTTCAAGTCTTTCAAACTCTATGCGGACTTTGAGGACAAGGAGCCAACAGAAACCAGCACCCGTTGGTTTTTTGTGGCGCAGAAGTAGGAGATCAGCATGATAAAAGGACAAGTTTGGCTATTAGTATTTATCTTATTTTATTTTGGCTTTTACTGCATAAAATTTAGAGATAATATTAGACTTAAACCGTTAGTAGATATTAAAACTGAATTTCAGAGTTATATTGATTTATTTTATGAACATATATCTTTTAAAAACTGGAAAAAAGCAATTGTGTCAATCCTCTTGATTATAATAGGGATTATTATCTTAGTATTTTTATCAATATTAGGTCTGTTTCTACTAATTTTAAAAATATCTTTATTATTTTTGAAGAAGATTGTAATTTATGAAGCTGACAATAAATTTGAAATATTTAAATATGTGTTACTTCCTATGATATTAGCGTATTTGTTTGGTGAATATGCCAAGACAGTTAAGATAAGCAATACATCTTTAAATATAATAATTATTTTTGGAGATAAAATTATACAATTGTTTGGTGAATATTCAATTATTCCATTGACTTTGTTGATTTCTGCAACTGTATGTTATATATTAAAATTTTTAGTAAAAAATGATACAGATTTTATTAAGGAAGTGTTTGAATATTTTTGGAACTGGATTAAAGTTCTTATAGTTACTTTGCTATTTATTTTAATTATTGGATCTTACTTACTCCTTTTAGATGAAGTAAAAAATAGTATCTCTAGTAAGGATCCATATACGATTATACCGATATTTATTGCTAGTTGTATTGTTACATCCAAGATAATTGTTAGATTAATAGTTGTTAAAAGTAATAATATGCCAATGAAGGCTAAACGACACCCCTTTAGAACAAAAAGGATATATAGACGTAGGAGATTACTATGACCATCACGGGTATTATCGCGGAGTTTAATCCTTTTCATAATGGACACAAATACCTGCTGGATCAGGCTGAAGGACTGAAAGTCGTGGCTATGTCTGGGAATTTCATGCAACGAGGAGAACCAGCGATTATAGATAAGTGGATACGGGCCCAGATGGCGCTGACAAATGGAGCAGATCTGGTGGTGGAATTGCCCTTTTTAGTCAGTGTTCAGGCTGCGGATTTCTTCGGTCAAGGAGCTGTGGATATCTTGGCTCGGTTGGGCATTGATACTCTAGCATTTGGGACGGAGGAAGTTCTGGATTATCAAAAAATCGCTGACTTATACACAGAAAAAGGTGCTGACATGGAGAAATTTGTGGAAAATCTGCCTGATTCTCTTTCATATCCACAGAAAACTCAAGCCATGTGGAAGGAATTTGCAGGTCTTGATTTTTCTGGCAATACGCCCAATCATGTTCTTGCTCTCGCCTATGCCAAGGCAGTTGCAGGACGAGACATCAAACTTGAGCCAATTCAGCGTCAGGGGGCAGGTTACCATTCTGTGGACAAGGATGTGGACTTTGCCTCGGCGACAGCTCTTCGTCAGCACCAGAAGGACCAAGATTTCTTAGAACACTTTATGCCTTCTGTTGCTCTCTTTGAGCAGGCTAGTAAGGTGACCTGGGAAGACTATTTTCCTTTGCTCCGCTATCAAATCTTGTCAAATCCAGACCTAACCACCATCTATCAGGTCAATCAAGAGATGGCTGTGCGCATCAAGGAAACTATCAAGACGGCTCAGTCTGTTGACGAATTGGTCGAGGCAGTTGCCACCAAACGTTACACAAAAGCACGCGTCAGACGCCTCTTGACTTATATCTTGATGCAAGCTAGAGAAAGTGACTTGCCAGAAGGCATCCATGTCCTTGGCTTTACCGAAAAAGGCAGACAACACCTCAAGTCTCTGAAGGGGCAGGTCAATTTAGTCAGCCGAATTGGCAAAGAACCTTGGGATGCTATGACCCAAAAGGCAGACCAGATTTACCAACTAGGAAATCCAAGTATAGAAGAGCAGAATTTTGGAAGAGTGCCGATAAGAATAGAAACAAACTAAGTCTACTGCGAAGTAGGCTTTTTCTTAAGTCTCTACTAAACTACTATTTCCAAACAACAAGTTTATTTTAGCAAATGTGTTCCAATTTCCCCAAAACATATTCTATTTTAGGTTTGTGAAAATCACTTTTTTATGGTAGAATGTAAAAGAATGTATGTCATTCGGAATAACAATAAAATGAGGTAAAAACATGGAAATCATGTCGCTTGCGATTGCTGTTTTTGCCGTCATCATTGGTTTAGTCATTGGATATGTCAGCATCTCAGCTAAGATGAAATCATCTCAGGAAGCTGCGGAGTTGATGCTTTTAAATGCTGAACAAGAAGCAACTAATTTACGTGGACAAGCTGAGCGTGAAGCGGATTTATTGGTTAATGAAGCCAAGCGAGAAAGCAAGTCTCTTAAAAAAGAAGCACTATTGGAGGCCAAAGAAGAAGCCAGAAAATACCGTGAAGAAGTGGACGCTGAATTCAAATCAGAACGTCAAGAACTCAAACAAATCGAAAGTCGTTTGACAGAGAGAGCTACAAGTCTCGACCGTAAGGACGACAATTTGACGAGTAAAGAACAAACACTTGAACAAAAAGAACAAAGTATTTCTGATAGAGCGAAAAACCTTGATGCGCGTGAAGAGCAATTAGAGGAAGTCGAAAGACAAAAAGAAGCAGAGTTAGAGCGTATTGGTGCCCTGTCTCAGGCGGAAGCACGAGATATTATCTTGGCTCAGACAGAGGAAAACTTGACCAAGGAGATTGCTAGCCGCATTCGCGAAGCTGAGCAAGAGGTCAAGGAACGTTCTGACAAAATGGCCAAGGACATCCTGGTTCAAGCTATGCAACGTATCGCTGGTGAATATGTAGCGGAGTCAACAAACTCAACGGTTCATCTGCCAGACGATACTATGAAGGGACGCATTATTGGTCGTGAAGGTCGTAACATTCGCACCTTTGAAAGTTTGACAGGGGTTGATGTTATTATCGACGATACGCCAGAAGTGGTGACCTTGTCAGGTTTTGACCCAATCCGTCGTGAGATTGCCCGTATGACTATGGAAATGTTGCTCAAAGATGGTCGTATCCACCCAGCTCGTATCGAGGAGTTGGTTGAGAAAAACCGTCAAGAGATTGACAATAAGATCCGTGAATATGGTGAGGCTGCTGCCTATGAGATTGGAGCGCCGAACCTTCATCCAGACTTGATGAAGATTATGGGACGTTTGCAGTTCCGTACTTCATATGGACAAAATGTTTTGCGCCATTCGATTGAAGTTGCTAAGTTGGCTGGTATTATGGCCAGCGAGCTTGGTGAAAATGCGGCTCTTGCCCGTCGTGCTGGATTCCTTCACGATATTGGGAAAGCCATTGACCGCGAGGTTGAAGGTAGCCACGTTGAAATCGGTATGGAATTGGCCCGTAAGTACAAGGAACACCCAGTTGTGGTCAATACGATTGCTAGTCACCACGGTGATGTTGAAGCTGAGAGCGTGATTGCAGTTATCGTTGCTGCAGCAGATGCCTTGAGCGCAGCCCGTCCAGGTGCTCGTAGTGAGTCTCTTGAAAGCTACATCAAGCGTCTTCATGATTTGGAAGAAATTGCGAACGGCTTTGAAGGAGTGCAAACTAGCTTTGCCCTTCAAGCAGGACGTGAAATTCGTATCATGGTCAATCCAGGACAAATCAAGGACGACAAAGTCACAATCTTGGCTCATAAAGTTCGTGAGAAAATTGAAAACAATCTCGATTATCCAGGAAATATCAAGGTAACCGTTATCCGCGAGCTTCGTGCAGTAGATTATGCTAAATAAATAAGAAAGAGCAGTTGAAAAATTACTGCTTTTTTGTTACACTAGATAGAAAGACTGTAAAGGATAATCTGGCTTTTTGCCATTATTCTAGAGAAATGTTATTTCACAGACTGACTAAAGGAGACACAATGGCAGACAGAGGCTTACTAATCGTTTTTTCTGGTCCTTCAGGGGTTGGAAAAGGAACGGTTAGAAGAGAGATTTTTGAGAGTTCTGAAAACCGATTTCAATACTCTGTATCGATGACGACACGCGCACAACGTCCTGGAGAAGTGGATGGTGTTGACTATTTCTTCCGTACTCGCGAAGAGTTTGAAGAACTGATTCGTCAAGGACAGATGTTGGAATACGCAGAATATGTCGGCAACTACTATGGAACTCCTCTGACCTATGTCAATGAAACCTTGGACAAGGGAATTGATGTTTTCCTTGAAATTGAAGTTCAGGGTGCTCTTCAGGTCAAGAAAAAGGTTCCAGATGCTGTCTTTATCTTCCTGACACCACCAGATTTGGATGAATTGCAAGATCGTTTGGTAGGACGTGGAACAGACAGTGCAGAAGTGATTGCCCAACGAATCGAAAAGGCCAAGGAAGAAATTGCCCTCATGCGTGAATATGATTATGCGATTGTCAACGATCAGGTGCCCCTAGCTGCTGAGCGTGTCAAACGTGTTATCGAAGCAGAGCACTTCCGTGTGGATCGTGTCATTGGTCACTATCAGGAGATGTTACCAAAATCTCCAACTACCCGATAAAATTTAGAAAATAGGTACAAGCAAATGATGTTAAAACCCTCTATTGATACCTTGCTTGACAAGGTTCCTTCAAAATATTCACTCGTAATCTTGGAAGCAAAACGTGCCCACGAATTAGAAGCAGGTGCGCCAGCAACTCAAGGTTTCAAGTCTGAAAAATCAACTCTTCGCGCTTTAGAAGAAATCGAATCAGGAAACGTTACAATTCACCCAGACCCAGAAGGAAAACGTGAAGCGGTGCGTCGCCGTATCGAAGAAGAAAAACGTCGCAAAGAAGAAGAAGAAAAGAAAATCAAAGAGCAAATCGCTAAAGAAAAAGAAGATGGTGAAAAAATTTAAGGTTGGGGGGACTCAATCTTATTTTTTCTATTGCAAGAATGTACTGACAAGGAGGAGGTGAGAAGATGGCTATAGCTAAAATTATCGTGGATGTGCCCTTGATGCAGACGGACCAGCCCTATAGTTACAGGATTCCGGAGGAATTTGAGGGAATGCTTGAAGTTGGGATGCGGGTTCATGTTCCCTTTGGTAAGGGCAATCGCCTGATTCAAGGGATTGTTCTTGGTTTGGAGTCCCAACCAGATGAAGAAGAGGCTAATCAAGATTTAAAAGATATTGCGGAGGTGCTGGATTTTTCTCCTGTTCTCACGCAAGAACAACTCTGGCTGGCTGAAGAGTTACGTAAATCTGTCTTCTCCTACAAAATCTCTATCCTCAAGGCTATGTTACCAGGATTTCTGAACTCCAGCTATGACAAGATTCTCTATCCTCTGGAAGGTCTGAGTCAGGAAGACCGAGAGCGCTTGTTTGGTTCAGAAGATTCGCTTGCCTTTTCTTCGCTAGACCTTGCCAAACAAGCCGAAATGATGCGTTTGACTAGAAAAGGCCTGCTTGGTCTGGAATATCAGGCGATTGATCAAAAGAAGGTCAAGACCCAGTCTTGGTATGAGGTGAATCTTGCTCGATTAAAAGGTGTCGAGATTTCTGCGCGCGCCAAGAAAAAGTTAGAACTGAGAGACTATTTGCTTTCTCATCCAGAGAGTGCTTCCTTGGCTAGTTTGTTAGAGTCCTACTCGCGGGAGCAAATCAACTTCTTTGTCGAACAAGGTGCTGTGACCATAGTCCAAAAGGAAGTTCAACGCTCGGCTGCTTATTTTGAAGGCATTGAGACAAGTCGACCTTTGGAGTTGAATCCAGAGCAAAGACAGGCGCGTGATGCGGTTGTGAGTGCGATTGGCAATCATAAGCCTCCCTTCCTCCTTCAAGGAATTACAGGGAGTGGGAAGACCGAGGTTTACTTGCAGATTATCCAAGGGGCTTTGGACAAGGGCAAGACAGCTATTTTGCTGGTGCCTGAGATTTCCCTGACTCCTCAGATGACGGAGCGTTTTATCGCTCGATTTGGTGAGAAAGTGGCCATTCTTCATTCCGGCCTGTCCAATGGTGAAAAGTATGATGAATGGCGCAAAGTGGAACGTGGCGATGCTCAAGTTGTTGTGGGTGCCAGATCTGCCATCTTTGCTCCGCTAAAAAATCTAGGTGTTATGATAATCGATGAGGAGCATGAAGCGACTTATAAGCAGGACAGTAATCCCCGTTATCATGCTAGAGAGGTAGCTATTTTACGGGCTCAGTATAATCAAGCAGCTTTGGTGCTTGGTTCAGCAACTCCTAGTCTGGAAAGCCGTGCTCGGGCTGGCAAAGGCGTCTATCAACATTTACGTCTAACCCAACGGGCCAATCCTTTGGCTACAATCCCTGAGGTTCAAGTGATTGATTTTCGGGACTATATCGGACAAAATGAGACGTCAAATTTTACGCCTCCTTTGTTAGAAGCTATTCAGGACCGTCTGGCTAAAAAAGAGCAGGTGGTTCTCATGCTCAATCGTCGTGGTTATTCTAGCTTTGTCATGTGTCGGGAGTGTGGGACCGTGGATACTTGTCCCAACTGTGATATTTCCTTGACCTTGCACATGGATACCAAGACCATGAACTGCCATTATTGTGGCTTCTCGAAGGACATTCCTCAGGCCTGCCCTAACTGTAAGAGCCGAAGTATTCGTTACTATGGGACGGGGACTCAGAAGGCTTATGATGAGCTAGCAGAGCTCTTTCCCCAGGCACGTATTCTGCGTATGGATGTGGATACGACGCGTAAGAAAGGCAGTCATCAAGCTCTACTTGACCAGTTTGGACGAGGGGAAGCAGATATTTTACTAGGTACTCAGATGATTGCCAAGGGATTGGATTTTCCGAATGTAACCCTAGTCGGAGTGCTCAATGCGGATACGGCCTTAAATCTGCCTGATTTCCGTTCTTCTGAAAGAACCTTCCAGCTCTTGACTCAGGTGGCAGGCCGAGCAGGTCGTGCTGAAAAAGCTGGTCAGGTCCTGATACAGTCCTACAATCCTCAGCACTACGCTATTCGATTTGCCAAGGATCAGGATTACGAGGGCTTTTATACCTATGAAATGGGAATCAGACGACAACTTGGTTATCCACCTTACTATTTTACGATTGGCATTACCCTTTCTCATAAGAAGGAAGAAGAGGTGGTCAAACGTGCTTATGAAGTCATGAACATTTTGCGGTCAGGTTTGTCTGAAACCAGTAAGATTCTCGGGCCGACGCCAAAACCCATTGCTCGTACCCACAACCTCTATCATTACCAGATTTTAATTAAATACCGTTTAGAAGATGAGCTGGGGCCGACTCTAAATCAGGTTCTGGCCTTGACTCAAGAACGGGAAAATAGTGAGCTCCGTCTCAGCATTGACCATGAGCCACAGCAATTTTTATAAGAAGGAGAAGATATGACAAAATTAATCTTTATGGGGACACCCGACTTTTCAGCAACAGTTTTAAAAGGGCTTTTGACAGATGACCGTTACGAAATTCTAGCCGTTGTGACCCAGCCAGACCGTGCTGTTGGTCGTAAAAAAGTTATCCAAGAAACCCCGGTCAAGCAGGCTGCTAAAGAAGCGGGTCTTCCAATCTACCAACCTGAAAAATTATCTGGAAGTCCAGAGATGGAAGCTATTATGAAGCTAGGAGCAGATGGAATTGTGACTGCTGCTTTTGGGCAGTTTCTCCCAAGTAAACTCCTTGATAGCATGGATTTTGCGATCAACGTTCACGCTTCCCTCCTTCCTAAACACCGTGGTGGTGCGCCTATCCATTATGCCTTGATTCAAGGTGATGAGGAAGCTGGTGTGACCATTATGGAGATGGTTAAGGAAATGGACGCAGGAGATATGATTTCTCGTCGCAGTATTCCTATCACGGATGAGGACAATGTTGGCACCTTGTTTGAAAAATTGGCGCTAGTTGGTCGTGATTTGCTTTTGGAAACTTTGCCAGCTTATATTGCTGGTGATATCAAACCTGAACCGCAGGATCCGAGTCAGGTTACCTTCTCGCCAAATATCAAGCCAGAGGAAGAAAAATTGGACTGGACTAAAAGCAATCGCCAACTTTTCAACCAAATCCGTGGCATGAACCCCTGGCCTGTTGCCCATACTTTCCTTAAGGGCGACCGCTTTAAGATTTATGAAGCTCTAGCTGTAGAAGGTCAGGGAAATCCAGGAGAAATCCTCTCTATCGGCAAGAAAGAATTGATTGTCGCAACGGCTGAAGGGGCTTTATCCCTCAAACAAGTGCAACCAGCTGGTAAGCCTAAGATGGATATTGCTTCCTTCCTCAACGGTGTTGGACGTACATTGACTGTAGGAGAACGATTTGGTGACTAAAGTAGAAACGGCTAGAAGTCTAGCCTTAGCAGTATTAGAGGATGTTTTTATCAATCAAGCATACTCAAATATCGCCTTAAATAAGCATCTCAAGGGAAGTCAACTTTCGGCAGCAGACAAGGGCTTGGTGACCGAGCTGGTCTATGGAACGGTAGCCCGTAAACTGACTCTGGAATGGTACCTATCCCACTTTATCGAAGACAGAGACCAGTTAGATAGTTGGCTTTATGTCCTTCTTCTCATGAGTGCCTACCAGCTCCGCTATTTGAACAAGATTCCAGATCATGCTGTGGTCAATGAAGCAGTGGAATTGGCCAAAGTCCGTAAAAAGGGCAGTGAAAAATTGGTCAATGCTATCTTACGCCGTATCTTGCGTGAAGGCTGGCCAGATATTGCCAGCATCAAACGCAAAAACAAACGTGACTCCATTGCCTATTCTCTTCCGGTTTGGCTAGTTGCCAAGCTCAAGGAAGAATACGGAGAAGAGCGAGCGCAAGCTATCTTTGAAAGCCTTTTGGTGCGAAACAAGGCCAGTATTCGTGTAACGGACCTAGGACGAAAAGAAGAAATCCAAGTCTTGTTGGAGGCTAGTGCTTCACCTTTGTCTGTTTCTGGTCTGGTTAAGGAGCAAGGCCACTTTGCGGGACATGACCTATTTTCAGAGGGTGCTATTACTATCCAAGACGAGTCCAGTCAGCTGGTTGCTCCGACGCTTGATTTACAAGGTGATGAGCAGGTTCTAGATGCCTGTGCGGCTCCGGGTGGAAAAACAGCCCATATAGCCTCTTATCTCACGACAGGTCAGGTTACGGCTTTGGACCTTTACAATCACAAGTTGGACTTGATTCAAGAAAATGCTCAACGTCTGGGAGTTGCAGATCGGGTTCAAACGCAAAAATTAGATGCCAGAAAGGTGCATGAGTTTTTTGGTCAGGATTCTTTTGATAAGATTTTGGTGGATGCTCCCTGTTCAGGAATTGGTCTTCTGCGTCGAAAACCAGACATCAAATACAATAAAGAAACGGCAGATTTCGCGTCCTTACAGGAAATTCAGCTAGAAATATTAGGTAGTGTTTGTCAAACACTAGGCAAAGGTGGTATAATAACTTATAGTACCTGTACCATTGTCTCAGAGGAAAATTTTCAAGTCGTTGAGGCGTTTTTAGAAAGTCATCCTGAGTTCGAGCAGGTAAAACTAGAACATGAATGTAAGGATATCATGAAAGACGGCTGTATCCTCATTACACCTGAATTGTATGGAAGTGATGGATTCTTCATCAGTCAATTTCGCAAGATATCGGATTAGGAAGGAACTGACACATGGAAATTTCATTATTAACAGATGTTGGTCAGAAACGAACAAATAACCAAGACTATGTCAACCACTATGTCAATAGAGCTGGACGTACCATGATTATCCTAGCTGATGGTATGGGAGGTCATCGCGCAGGGAATATTGCTAGTGAAATGGCGGTAACAGACCTAGGTATAGCTTGGGTTGATACCCAGATCGATACAGTCAATGAAGTGCGTGAATGGTTCGCCAATTACCTAGAAATTGAAAATCAAAAGATTCATCAACTTGGACAAGATGATGCCTATAAAGGAATGGGAACAACTCTAGAAGCTGTTGCTATTATTGGCAATCAGGCTATCTATGCTCATATTGGAGATTCTCGTATCGGTTTGATTCGTGGAGAAGAATACCACCAGTTAACGAGCGACCATTCTTTGGTCAATGAATTGCTTAAGGCAGGTCAATTGACACCAGAAGAAGCTGCTAGCCATCCACAGAAAAATATTATTACTCAATCTATCGGTCAAAAAGATGAAGTTCAACCTGATTTTGGAATGATTACCCTTGAGCCAGGAGACTATCTCTTGCTCAATAGTGATGGTTTGACCAACATGATTTCAGGCAGTGAGATTCGTGATATTGTAACCAGTGATATTCCTTTAGCAGATAAAACGGAGACACTTGTTCGTTTTGCTAACAATGCAGGAGGTTTAGATAACATTACGGTTGCCCTTGTTTCTATGAACGAGGAGGATGCAGAATGATCCAAATCGGCAAGATTTTTGCCGGACGCTATCGGATTGTCAAACAGATTGGTCGAGGAGGCATGGCGGATGTCTACCTAGCCAAAGACTTAATCTTAGATGGGGAAGAAGTGGCAGTGAAGGTTCTGAGAACCAACTACCAGACAGACCCGATAGCTGTGGCTCGTTTTCAGCGTGAAGCGAGAGCTATGGCAGATTTAGACCATCCTCATATCGTTCGGATAACAGATATTGGCGAGGAAGACGGTCAACAGTACCTAGCTATGGAGTATGTGGCTGGACTTGACCTCAAACGCTATATCAAGGAACACTATCCTCTCTCTAATGAAGAAGCCGTCCGTATCATGGGACAAATTCTCTTGGCTATGCGTTTGGCTCATACCAGAGGAATTGTTCACAGAGACTTGAAACCTCAAAATATTCTCTTGACACCAGATGGTACAGCCAAGGTTACAGACTTTGGGATTGCAGTAGCCTTTGCTGAGACAAGTCTGACTCAGACTAACTCTATGCTGGGCTCAGTTCATTACTTGTCACCAGAGCAGGCGCGTGGCTCTAAGGCGACTGTGCAGAGTGATATCTATGCCATGGGGATTATTTTCTATGAGATGCTGACAGGCCATATCCCTTACGATGGGGATAGCGCGGTGACCATTGCCCTCCAGCATTTCCAAAAGCCCCTGCCGTCCGTTATTGCTGAGAATCCATCAGTACCTCAGGCTTTAGAGAATGTTATTATCAAGGCAACTGCTAAGAAATTGACAGATCGCTACAAATCAGTAGCTGAAATGTATGTGGATTTGTCTAGTAGTTTGTCTTATAATCGTCGTAATGAACCAAAGCTGGTCTTTGACGATGCGACTAAGGCGGACACCAAGACTCTACCAAAAGTATCCCAGAGTACCTTGACATCTATTCCTAAGGTTCAAGCGCAGACAGAACAGAAACCAATTAAAAAAACAAGCCAGGCTGTGACAGAGGCAACTTACCAACCACAAGCACCGAAAAAACGTAGATTTAAGATGCGTTACCTGATTTTTTTGGCCAGCATTGTATTGGTGGCAGCTTCTCTGATTTGGATACTATCCAGAACTCCTGCAACCATTGCCATTCCAGATGTGGCAGGTCAGACAGTTGCGGAGGCCAAGGAAACTCTCAAGAAAGCCAATTTTGAGATTGGCGAGGAGAAGTCAGAGGCTAGTGAAAAGGTGGAAGAAGGGCGGATTATCCGTACAGATCCTGGTGCTGGAACTGGTCGAAAAGAAGGAACGAAAATCAATTTGGTTGTCTCATCAGGCAAACAATCCTTCCAAATTAGTAATTATGTCGGCCGGAAATCGACAGATGTTATAGCAGAACTCAAGCAGAAGAAGGTTCCTGAAAATCTCATCAAGATTGAGGAAGAAGAATCAAGTGAGAGCGAAGCAGGAACTGTTCTCAGACAGAGTCCAGTTGCCGGAACAACCTATGATTTGAGCAAGGCCTCAACGATTACCTTAACTGTTGCTAAGAAAGTAACCAGCGTTGCTATGCCAAGTTATATAGGATCTAGTCTTGAATTTACTAAAAATAATCTCGTTCAAATTGTTGGGATTAAAGAAGCCAATATTGAAGTTGTAGAAGTGTCGACAGCTCCTGATGGAACTGCTGAGGGGACTGTTGTAGAGCAAAGTCCAAAAGCAGGCGAAAAGGTTGATTTGACTAAGACGCGTGTCAAGATTTCAATCTACAAACCAAAAACACCACCGTCAACGTCATCATCAGCACCAGCCCAACGTGGAAACCAAGGTTCTACTACGACACCAAGTCAGGGGAACCAACAAGGAAATCAACGAGGGAATGCACCTGCTACTACTCAATCAAGTAGTGAAGGCAACCACGAAAATTCTCGTGATTAAACGAATCTTTGTCATGATTTCATGGCAAAGATTTTTTTTGAGTCCGGATTTGTGATAGAATAGAGGAAGTTGATAAAAGGAGGAAAGCATGGAAGAGTCAAAAGAATTAAATGCAGTTATTGATGTGATTATGTTAGCTGGAACCATTCTTCTCAAAAGTGGATCAGAGATTCATCGCGTAGAAGATACCATGATTCGTATTGCGCATTCGCAGGGGATTGTGGATTGTAATGTTCTTGCCATGCCTGCTGCCATCTTTTTCTCCATTGAAAATACCAATATTTCGCGTATGAAGCGCGTGACCTCATCTTCTTATAACATCGAAAAAGTCTGCGATGTGAACCAGATTTCTCGTCAGCTGGTTGGGGGGCGGATTGATTTAGAGACAGCCTTCAAGCAATTGACTGCTTTGCAAGCCCAACCTCTTCCTTATACTAAGTTGCAGGTAACTCTGGCTGCGACCTTTAGTGCCCCTTTCTTTTCGGTTATGTTTAGTGGAAATATCTACGACGCACTTGGGGCAGGAGTGGCTACCTTATTTGGTTTTGCCTTTTCCCTCTATGTGGAAAAGTTTATCCGAATTCCTTTTGTGACAGCCTTTGCTGGAGCCTTTGTCTTTGGGATGATTGCCCAGTTTTGGGCTCGCTACACAGGTTTTCCTTCAACGGCAGATTTGATTATAGCTGGTGCTGTCATGCCTTTTGTACCAGGGATTGCCTTGACCAATGCGGTTCGTGATATTATGACCAACCACATAAACTCTGGTATGAGCAAGATGTTTGAATCTCTACTCATTACCCTTGCTTTAGGGGCAGGAACTTCTGTCGCCTTGGTATTGATGAATTAATATGACACTAACAACCTTTTTATTACAAGCAGTGGCAAGTCTTCTTGCTATTATCACTTTTTTAATCGTACTCAATGTGCAACGGTCCATGCTCTTACCTGGAGGGATTTTGGGCATGGCTGTCTGGCTAATCTATCTCTTGCTCAAGGAACCTACCAATGTTATTGTGGCTACTTTTATTGCAGCTATTATTGGTTCTTGTGTCAGCCAGATTTTAAGTATTTTTTATAAGACTCCTGCCGTGGTCTTTATCTTGGCCATCTTGGCACCACTGGTTCCGGGTTATCTTTCTTATCGAACAACTGCCTTTTTTGTGACAGGGGACTATAATAAAGCACTAGCAAGTGCGACCTTGGTTGTTATGCTGGCTCTGGTGATTTCCATTGGAATGGCTAGCGGAACAGTGATTCTCAGACTGTATCATTATATAAAAACATATCGAGTATCGTAGAAATTTCAGAAATAAAAGAATTCTCTGAAAACAAGATAAATATATTAACAGGGATTTTCATGTATGCTATTCTCTATATAGAAAGGAGGAAAAATCATGAAAAAATCACTATTTTCCTTATTGTCTGTAAGTCTACTGACCTTGTTGTCTATCCCAGTCATGGTTTCTAGTTCGGGTTCAGAGTTTCAAAGTGGATGGCAAGAGCATCAGTTGATTGCTGAGAAGGTTAGTAAAACACTTGATAAGACATTTGATAAGGAGGTCAGAGAAATTCCGACCAGTCAGTTTTATCAAGAATTTGTAGATGAAATGGGAAGGACTTACTCAGGAGATTTAATCCTCCAGGAACTGATAACTGAGAATGGGGCTTATAAAGCTACTTATGTTGGTGAACTCTATAGCAACTAATCATTCTTTAAAATTATGACCAATAAGAGGCTTGATTTGGTGAATCAAGTCTTTTTTCTCTCTTTTATTGCCATTTGTGATAAAATAGTACTGAACGATTTTTTACATGAATGATAAAACAGAGGTAAATATGACAATCGGTATTGATAAGATTGGTTTTGCGACCAGTCAATATGTCTTGAAATTACAAGACTTAGCAGAAGCGAGGGGCATTGACCCTGAAAAATTAAGTAAAGGACTCTTACTCGAGGAATTGAGTATTGCGCCCTTAACTGAGGATATCGTGACCTTGGCGGCCAGTGCAAGTGACTCTATTTTAACTGAGCAAGAAAGACAAGAAATTGATATGGTCATTGTGGCTACCGAGTCAGGAATTGACCAGAGTAAGGCTGCGGCCGTCTTTGTACATGGCTTGCTGGGCATTCAGCCCTTTGCTCGTAGTTTCGAGATTAAAGAAGCCTGCTATGGAGCGACAGCTGCCCTTCATTATGCCAAATTGCATGTGGAAAATTCTCCACAGTCCAAGGTCTTGGTCATTGCCAGTGATATTGCCAAGTATGGTATTGAAACTCCAGGAGAACCCACTCAGGGTGCTGGCAGTGTGGCCATGTTGATTACACAAAATCCACGCATGATGGCCTTTAATAATGACAATGTAGCTCAAACCCGTGACATCATGGATTTTTGGCGTCCAAATTACTCGACAACTCCTTATGTAAATGGTGTCTATTCTACCCAACAATATTTGGATAGTTTGAAAACGACTTGGCTTGAATACCAAAAACGCTACCAGCTTACTTTGGATGATTTTGCGGCGGTTTGCTTCCACTTGCCTTATCCTAAATTAGCGCTAAAAGGCTTGAAAAAAATCATGGATAAGAGCCTGCCTCAAGAGAAAAAAGACCTCTTGCAAAAGCATTTTGACCAGTCTATTCTCTACAGTCAAAAGGTGGGGAATATCTATACAGGTTCCCTCTTCCTCGGACTCTTGTCTCTCTTGGAAAATACAGATAGCTTGAAGGCTGGCGATAAAATTGCCCTTTATAGTTACGGAAGTGGAGCTGTGGCTGAGTTCTTCAGTGGTGAATTGGTTGAAGGATATGAAGCTTATCTGGATAAAGACCGTTTGAACAAGCTCAACCAACGGACTGCCCTGTCTGTTGCAGACTATGAAAAAGTCTTCTTTGAAGAAGTAGACTTAGATGAAACAAACTCTGCCCAGTTTTCTGGATATGAAAATCAAGATTTTGCTTTGGTTGAAATTGTTGACCACCAACGCCGTTATAGCAAGGTTGAGAAATAATGAAGATAAGTTGGAATGGATTTTCTAAAAAATCATACCAAGAGCGCCTCGAGCTGTTAAAAGCTCAGGCGCTCCTTAGTCCTGAGAGACAAGCGAGTCTGGAGCAGGATGAACAGATGAGTGTGACTGTGGCAGACCAGCTGAGTGAGAATGTAGTGGGGACTTTTTCTCTGCCTTATTCACTGGTTCCAGAGGTTCTCGTTAACGGTCAGGAATACACAGTTCCCTATGTGACAGAAGAACCGTCCGTGGTTGCTGCGGCCAGCTATGCCAGCAAAATCATTAAGCGTACAGGCGGTTTTACTGCGCAAGTCCATCAGCGTCAGATGATTGGTCAGGTAGCTCTTTATCAAGTTGCTGATCCTAAACAAGCGCAAGAGAAGATTGCCAGCAAGAAAGCAGAACTCTTGGAGCTTGCCAATCAAGCCTATCCTTCTATCGTTAAACGAGGAGGTGGAGCGCGCGATTTGCATGTAGAGCAGATCAAAGGTGAAACAGACTTTCTCGTTGTTTATCTTCATGTCGATACCCAGGAAGCCATGGGAGCCAATATGCTCAACACCATGCTGGAGGCCTTGAAACCAGTCTTAGAAAAATTGAGTCAGGGACAGAGTCTCATGGGAATTCTGTCTAATTACGCGACCGATTCTCTGGTGACAGCAAGCTGTCGCCTCGCCTTTCGCTACTTGAGTCGCCAAAAGGATCAAGGACGAGAAATTGCGGAGAAAATTGCTTTGGCTAGTCAGTTTGCGCAGGCTGATCCTTATCGAGCTGCTACTCACAATAAAGGGATTTTTAATGGTATTGATGCCATTTTAATTGCCACTGGTAATGACTGGCGTGCCATTGAGGCAGGGGCTCATGCTTTTGCCAGTCGAGACGGACGCTATCAAGGTCTTAGCCGATGGACGTTGGATCTTGAAAGAGAAGAATTGGTGGGCCAGATGACCCTGCCTATGCCTGTGGCGACCAAGGGAGGCTCTATCGGTCTCAACCCTCGTGTAGCTCTCAGTCATGAACTACTGGGAAATCCTGCTGCTAAAGACTTAGCCCAGATTATCGTGTCTATCGGGCTTGCTCAAAACTTTGCGGCCCTCAAAGCCTTGGTGAGTACAGGAATCCAGCAAGGTCACATGAAATTGCAGGCCAAATCCTTAGCACTCCTAGCAGGTGCCAGTGAGGCCGAAGTTGTTCCCCTAGTCGAGCGCCTCATCGCAGATAAAACCTTTAACTTAGAGACTGCCCAGCGTTATCTAGAAAACTTAAGATCATAAAAAACTCAGACGAATTGGTCTGAGTTTTCTTGTGTTTAAATACTTTTTCCTGGTAATAAGGTAACTGGTAAAAAGTAACCAGTTGTTGCGACTTCCTTGCCTTCAATCTTTTGCAAGAGGAGGTCAACAGTGAGGCAGGCAATCTCTTCCAAGGGTTGCTTAATAGTAGCCAGTTGAGGATAGTAATTCTCAATAAAGTAGGTTCCATCATAGCCAATGACCTTGAGCTCTTCTGGGACAGAAATGCCCAATTCTTGAGCGATTTTAATGACCAGAATAGCAGTCAAGTCATCTGAAGCAAAGATGGCATCTGGCTTTTGTCGAGTCAAGATATTCTTGATTTCCATTTCTTTTCTGACAGGAGAAAAGTCACTGGAAACATTGATAATAGGAGCTTGGGGGAGTACAGAAGCAAAGCCAGCATGGCGCAGTCCAGTTGGCGAGTTAGAATTGTCATTCCCTGTAATCATGATGATAGACTGGGCGCCTGTCTTGACTAAGGTCTGGGCAGCAAGAACTCCACCAGCGTAGTTGTCAGAGGAAACGACTGGAATGTCTGGTGACAGATTTCGGTCAAAGGAAATAATTGGTGCCGTCACGCGATTGTAGTCTTCGATTCCCAAGTTGTGACTACCCGAAATGATGCCGTCCACCTGATTGGCTTCCAACATTTCGATGTATTCACGCTCCTTCTCAGAGTCATGCTCGCTGTTGCAGATGATGGTCTTGTAACCATTCTTAAAAAGTTGGTGCTCCAGCTTATCAATCAATTCTGCATAGAAAACATTGGAAATATTTGGGAAAATCAAGCCGATTAACTTAGCCGATTTTCCTTGCAGACTACGAGCTAGGTTGTTGGGTTTATAACCCAATTCCCGCATGGCTTCATTAACCTTTTGAATGGTTTTTTCTGATAAATAGCCTTTTTTATTGATAACCCGAGAAACGGTAGTAGGGCTGACGCCTGCAAGTTTGGCGACATCAGTTAGTTTTGCGACCATAATCTAATTCATAGTAAGTTCCAGTTGGGTTTCCAGATTTGATCAGGATACCATTTTGGTCCGCATGTGGGAAGACACGACCAGAAAATACTTTTTCTCCTTTATTGATGAAAATTTCAAAGACAGAGTTATCGATGAAGATTGTAGCAGTAGTAGCCTGATTCTCGATAGGGCAAGAACGAGTTGTCCCAAATTCTTGGGCATACTGTTCTCCAGCCTGGCTACGATCCACTGTCACTTGACCATTTACAAGGTCAAAGTTGATGGAAAGTCCCTTGCCTTCTTTATCAGCAAGTAAGACAATCTCGCTCTGGCTATTGGCTTCCAAGTTGAGTTCGAGTTCGTAAGTGTTCTTGGTTTGGGCACGGTTTGAGAAAGATTCTTCAGAAGCACGAAGGTCCTTGATAGCTGCGACTGGGTATTGGTAGAGTTTGCCGTCTTTGATAGTGAGTTCCTTGACCAAAGAGAAGGCTCCTTGGTGGTCAAAACGGTCAGATGGATATGAAACATCAGGCAAGCCAAGCCAGCTAACAGCTAGAGCACGTCCATCAGGAGCGTTGAAGGCTTGAGTTGCATAGGCTTCGAAACCATAGTCCATGTTTTGAAGTTGAGATACATCTACCATTTTAGCATTTTCAGGATCAAAGGAAGCACCAATTTTATACATATTTGGAAAGATATTATCGTAGTCTAGAACTTTTTTATCCAATCCTTGTGGGCAGTAGAGAAGGACAGGTTGCTCCCCTACAAAGACCAGATTTGGACATTCCATCATGTAGGCAGTACGGTCGTTAGCAAAGTCAAGGTTGCCAACGGCTTGCCAGTTTGTATAGTCGTTGTCTACAGCCTTGTAGAGACGGACGAAGCCTTTTTTCTCCAAGTCCTGTCCACCGACGATAGCATAGTATTGGCCCTTGAAGTTAAAAATTTGCGGGTCACGGAAGTGGTCAGTTGAGTCTGCTGGCTGGTCAATCAAGATCTTGTCAATCTTGGTAATCTTGCCATCCTTGTCCATCAAAGCGCCGATCTGGTAGGGTTGACGGATCCAGTTTTCATCACGGACATTTCCTGTATAGAATAGAAACAAGTTATCGCCAAACTGCATGGCAGAACCAGAGTAGGCACCGTGGCTATCTAATGGAGTATCAGGCAAAACTTTGACTCCAGTTTCTGTGAAGTGAATCAAGTCCTCACTTTCCAACTGCACCCAAGATTTCAAACCGTGGGCTGCACCAAAAGGAAAGTTCTGATAAAAAACAACCCACTTCCCATCAAAGTAGGAAAAGCCATTTGGATCGTTTAGAAGTCCTGTTTTTGGCTCAACATGGTAATGAGTATGCCATGGAGATTGAGCCATATTTTCCTTTATATGTTGAATTTCTTCTTGCGTCCAATCTTGATAAAGTCTGTAACGACGCTCAGTTGTCCATTCCATTCATTCATTCCTCCAAAAATCTTATCACTTTTAATAGTAACCGTTTTCGATAAAAAATGCAAGCCTTTTATGTTAAAAAAGAGAAAAAACTGTCAAACGTTTATCACAAATTAAAAGCAGAAAATCAATCATCTATCTACAAAAAATTGAAATAAAATGAAGCAAAATCCTTTTCACCCAAGATTTTAAACTTATTTTTTCAAGGAATACCTGATAAAATAGTCAAAAACAATCAATCTAAAGCGTGTCCACTAAGTGGATAGAATATTTTTTCTGCAAAACGCTTGACATATTTCTAAAACATGATAAAATAATAGTCGTAGGGCGAATAAAATCGCTTTCAAACAAGAACAAAATTTTATATAAGGAGATTTTTGCAAATGAACAATCAGGAAATTGCAAAAAAAGTCATCGATGCCTTGGGTGGACGTGAAAATGTCAACAGTGTAGCTCACTGTGCGACTCGTCTTCGTGTCATGGTCAAAGATGAAGGAAAAATCAATAAAGAAGTGATTGAGAACTTGGAAAAAGTTCAAGGTGCTTTCTTTAACTCAGGTCAATACCAAATCATCTTTGGTACTGGTACAGTAAACAAAATGTACGATGAAGTTGTTGCACTTGGTTTACCAACATCATCTAAAGATGACATGAAAGCAGAAGCTGCTAAACAAGGGAACTGGTTCCAACGTGCGATCCGTACTTTCGGTGACGTTTTCGTTCCAATCATCCCAGTTATCGTAGCAACAGGTCTTTTTATGGGGGTGCGTGGTCTTTTCAATGCTCTTGAAATGCCACTTCCAGGAGACTTTGCAACTTACACACAAATCTTGACAGATACAGCCTTCATCATCTTGCCAGGTTTGGTTGTGTGGTCAACCTTCCGTGTATTCGGTGGAAATCCAGCCGTTGGTATCGTTCTTGGTATGATGCTTGTTTCTGGCTCACTTCCAAACGCTTGGGTAGTTGCTTCAGGTGGTGAAGTAACGGCTATGAACTTCTTTGGTTTCATCCCTGTTGTTGGTTTGCAAGGTTCCGTTCTTCCAGCCTTCATCATCGGGGTTGTCGGAGCAAAATTTGAAAAAGCTGTCCGCAAGGTCGTTCCAGATGTCATTGACCTCTTGGTAACACCATTTGTAACACTTTTGGTCATGTCTATCCTTGGACTCTTTGTCATCGGACCAGTCTTCCACATTGTTGAAAACTATATCCTTATTGGTACAAAAGCAATTCTTGGCTTGCCACTTGGTCTTGGTGGTTTCTTGATTGGTGGGGTTCACCAATTGATCGTCGTGTCAGGTGTGCACCACATCTTCAACTTGCTTGAAGTGCAATTGCTTGCTGCTGACCATGCTAACCCATTCAACGCTATCATCACTGCGGCTATGACAGCTCAAGGTGCTGCGACTGTTGCGGTTGGTGTTAAAACTAAAAATCCAAAACTGAAAACACTTGCTTTCCCAGCTGCTCTTTCTGCCTTCCTCGGTATTACAGAGCCTGCTATCTTCGGGGTGAACTTGCGCTTCCGTAAACCATTCTTCCTCTCATTGATTGCTGGTGCAATCGGTGGTGGATTGGCTTCTATCCTTGGACTTGCTGGTAATGGTAGTGGTATCACCATCATCCCTGGTACAATGCTTTATGTTGGTAACGGACAACTTGCCAAATACCTTCTTATGGTAGCTGTATCATTCGTTCTTGGTTTCGCTCTTACTTATATGTTTGGTTATGAGGATGAAAAAGAGGTTGCTACTGAAGTAGAGACAGAACGTTTGGTCCAAGAAGAAACAACTGGTAACATTCCAGCATCTCTTCAAAATGAAACACTTGTAACTCCTATCGTCGGTGATGTTGTCGCTCTTGCTGATGTCAATGACCCAGTCTTCTCAAGCGGAGCTATGGGACAAGGTATCGCTGTGAAACCTAGCCAAGGCGTGGTATATGCACCAGCTGATGCTGAAGTTTCAATTGCCTTTCCAACAGGACACGCTTTTGGTTTGAAAACAACTGATGGTGCTGAAGTTTTAATCCACGTTGGTATCGACACTGTAACAATGAACGGTGAAGGTTTTGAAGCAAAAGTTGCTCAAGGTGACAAGGTGAAAGCAGGAGATGTTCTTGGAACATTTGATTCAAACAAAATCGCTGCAGCTGGTCTTGATGATACAACAATGGTTATCGTTACGAATACAGCTGACTACGCTTCAGTAGCTCCAGTCGCAACAGGTTCAGTTGCTAAGGGGGATGCTGTTATTGAAGTGAAAATCTAATACTCTTCGAAAATCAAATTCAAACCATGTCAGCTTCGCCTTGCCGTAGATATATGTAACTGACTTCGTCAGTCTTATCTACAACCTCAAA
>NZ_JVLI01000121.1:0-1566 GCF_001072315.1 Streptococcus pseudopneumoniae
CCAAAGAAATTAGCGATATTCTGCGAGTCGTGGAAGAAATGAACTCCTGGACGATTTCGATTACCTAAAGAATGCTGGTAATTGAAATTCAAACCAAAATCAACAGATTGGTATTCAAGCCAGTTTTTTGAACCGTTCTTAAATTGACCATTTCTGATATAATTTCGGCCACCTTTTGCAGCCTTCGCAACCTCAACCTGGAACAGCTGATTGGTCATAGCCATACGAGCTACTTTGTCAGCAATTCCATTTTCAGTATTGCCCAAAATCCGCTCGTAAAGCTGACTGGTTTCCTTAACACGCTGAAAGTCCGTCTGATTAGCCTTACCAGCAATCAATGAAGTGATATCTGCGAATCTGCCATCTACTGATTTTTTGTAATTAGCAATCTGAGTGGCAATCGAACCATTTTGTGGATTCGTGATAGATTCGAATTTGTTCTCAATAGCTCTTACAGTTTCCTGATAAGTCGCTTTGCCTACATAGTCCTTCGTTACCAGCTCACGAACAGCTGTCGCTTGTTTTGCACTCTCCTCACGAGCATAACGTTGCAAGCTCTCTTGTCGCTGGCCATCTTGATTGACGTAACGTTCAACTGCCGTCATCTTAGCAGACAGACCTTCAGCAGTCTTCTCAAATTCAGATTTGGCAACGACCAGATCCGTCTTGCCATCTTCAGGAGCAGGTCCTGCATCTATACGAGTCGAACTTCTGGTCAATTCCACTTTGCGAAATGCTACATGGCCAATCTCGTTATAACCAAGAATAATTCGCCAGAAATCAAAATTTTCAGGCTTGGTCAATGCTGGTATAGTAACTTGATAAGTCTGCCAGCTAGACGTGAGGTTGAAAGTGCCATACATAATTTCAGGATTACCGGAAACTGTACGGTTAGCCCTTAATGATAGCCAAACACTTGGAGAACCAGAATAGCAAATCCCTTGAAACGAAAGTGTGTAGGTTTCGCCAATTTCTAAATCGAGAAGAGCTGTTGAACTCTTCCAAGAAGAACGACTCCCCTCCTTAGATTGAATTTGCATCTGCTTCCAAGTGTTAGTCGTACCTTTTACATTATATTCGCCGTTTGAGATAGTCCAATCTTGTGGACTGTTATCTCCTTGACTATAGTACCAAAGCCCTCTTGAAAAGTCGTAGTCTTCAGCATAGTTGCGACTACCGACCTTCATTTTTGAAAATTCTTCACGCAATTTCCCAGCTTCAGCTGTGACCAAAGTCTTATCTGCCTTGTCCTTGGTTGCGTTCAGGATTTCCTGACGAATAGAACCGGCCCGCACCTCAAATTCGGCCTGACTCAATTTCTGATTCAGCTTGTTCTGCGTGTCTGTCTCAAGACTCTTCACAGACTGTCTGATATTCTCAGCAGTAACGTTGAGTGCACTGATATCCGCCTTGGTTCTGAGATCTTCAGTCAGACTTCTCACACCAGCATCAAGTGAATCGGCCCGTTGCTTAAAGGTTGATTCGACGGCTGAGATTTGACCGTCTGTGTCTTCGGGAGCTTCTTTATAGTCCGTCGCGACAGAACCTCTTTCGAGTTGAACATCT
>NZ_JVLI01000122.1:0-13543 GCF_001072315.1 Streptococcus pseudopneumoniae
GAAGTAGAGACCTTTGCCTAATTTTTCTACTGGTGGGAGAGCTGGATTTTTAGCTGAACCGTTGTCTGACCATGGGGCTTTGTCTGATGCTTTCAAGATAAGGCGAGTTAACATACCGTCACCAGCGAAGAATTCATATGGAATAACTTGGTTGACACCGGCTGTGAATGGGCCTGGGAAGTTGGCTTTATCCAAGTAAGTAGCTGGAACGTCTACTGTGTCTTTAGTATTGTCAGCCACGCCTTTTTGCACTTCGGCTGGGGTAGTCAAGCCATTCAAGTTGACATCCAAATCCTTAGTCGCTACAAGGTTGCTCAAGTCGGCCTTGCCATCTTTCGCACCATATACCTTGATGGTAGCTTTATAACTTTGAGTACCATTTTGTTTCAAGAGGTCTAACAAATCTTTATCAGATTTTCCTTGAGTACCTGCCAAATCCACTTCATAGAAGTAGAGACCTTTGCCCAATTTTTCTACTGGTGGAAGGGCGGGATTTTTAGCTGAACCGTTGTCTGACCATGGAGCCTTGTCAGAAGCTTTCAAGATAAGACGAGTCAACATACCATCACCAGCGAAAAGTTCGTATGGAATAACTTGATTAACACCAGCTGTAAATGGGCCTGGGAAGTTGGCTTTGTCCAAGTATGTAGCTGGAACATCTACTGTGTCTTTGGTGTTGTCGGCTACGCCTTTTTGCACTTCAGCTGGAGTAGTCAAGCCGTTCAAATTGACATCCAAATCTTTTGTCGCTACGAGGTTGCTCAAGTCTGCTTTGCCATCTTTAGCACCGTACACTTTGATGGTTGCCTTGTAGCTTTGTGTACCATTTTGTTTCAAGAGGTCTAGAAGCTCTTTGTCAGATTTACCTTGGGTACCTGCCAAATCCACTTCATAGAAGTAAAGACCTTTGCCCAATTTTTCTACTGGTGGGAGAGCGGGGTTTTTAGCTGAACCGTTGTCTGACCATGGAGCCTTGTCTGAGGCTTTCAAAATCAGACGAGTTAACATACCGTCACCGGCGAAGAATTCATATGGGATGACTTGGTTGACACCAGCTGTGAATGGGCCTGGGAAGTTAGCTTTGTCCAAGTAAGTGGCTGGAACATCTACTGTGTCTTTGGTGTTATCGGCCACGCCTTTTTGCACTTCAGCTGGAGTGGTTAAGCCGTTCAAGTTGACATCCAAATCTTTTGTCGCTACGAGATTGCTCAAATCTGCCTTGCCATCTTTGGCACCGTATACCTTGATAGTGGCTTTATAGCTTTGAGTGCCGTTTTGTTTCAAGAGGTCTAGCAAATCTTTGTCTGATTTACCTTGAGTTCCTGCCAAATCCACTTCATAGAAATAGAGACCTTTGCCTAATTTTTCTACTGGTGGAAGGGCGGGATTTTTGGCTGAGCCGTTGTCTGACCATGGAGCCTTGTCTGAGGCTTTCAAAATAAGGCGAGTTAACATACCGTCACCGGCGAAGAATTCGTATGGAATGACTTGGTTGACACCAGCTGTGAATGGACCAGGGAAGTTAGCTTTGTCCAAGTATGTTGCTGGAACGTCTACCGTGTCTTTGGTGTTGTCAGCCACACCTTTTTGAACTTCAGCTGGAGTAGTTGCTGGTTGAGCCTCACTTGCTTCACGGTCTTGTCCAGAGACTGCAGGAGCAGGATTTGTCGCAGGTTTAACCGCATCTTCTGTTTCTTTCTTAGATTCTGGTTTTGCTTGCACTTCTTCTTTTGGCGCTACCACTTGGTCTTTATCAGCTATACTCACTTTTTCTGGAGAGCTTGTAGTATCCAAGCTTGCTTTAGGTGTTGAGTCTACCTGTTCTGAAGGAAGAGCTGTAGCGACTGCTTCTTTGAGAAGTTCTGCTGGCAAGTCGCTCTTTTCACTTGCAGAATCTGCGTCTGGCACTACTTGAGCAGGGGTCGGATTGAGCCCATCGGCACGTACAGAACTTGGTTGACCAACTAGGACAAAGAAGCCACTAGCCACAACAACTGAGGCAACACCGACACTGAGACGGCGAATAGACCAACGAGTATATCTTTGATTTGGATTGAATTTCATAGGATTCTCCTTAGAGTTTTTCTTTATTTGATGACTCTAGTATAATCTCCTGAAATTAAAAAGGATTAAGAAAAAGTTAAAATTTTTCTTAAATCCCTCTTATAAAATACTTATATTAATTAAATCCATAAACAGACTTGGTGATTTGATAGACGACATTGGAAAGTTTGCGAGCTGGCAAGACTGAATGTTTGGTCAAACGGCTGAGCATGGTTTTGCGAATGGCCTGAAATACCTCTGGATTTTCCTGCTGAATATAGGTCCACAGCTCCCGTTTTTTTGCCAGATGCTCCGCTGTTCCAGATCGGTTGAGCAAGGCACTGGAAATAACCGTCGTGATTTCAATATGATTCAGCAAGTATTCTTTCATTTTGGGATGACTCACTTGGGACAAATCAAGCTGGTCTACTAAAAGACGATTAACCTTGAGTTGCTGGTCAATTCGCTTAATCATCACTTGCTCATTGACAGACTGGTCCTCACGCCCAATCAAATAACGATAGAAATCAACAGGTAAATAGTACATGGTCTTGACCTGCTGAAGGGGGGTAAAGACAAAGAGATTATCGACATAAAAGGTATGCTCAGGCAATTGGAACTGGCTCGCTCGCAACAAATCTGTCCGGTAAATCAGCGAGTGCATCATGATATACTGGCCTTTTGAGAAATTTCCAACCTGATCCCAGCCAAAAATCTGCTGGACAGGCAAGACTGACTCATAACTCATACTCTTCTTACGAGACTGACCTTCCTTTTCGTAAACAAAATTAGTCACAAAGGCATCAACCTCTTGACCCTTGCTCTCAAGTTCCTGCAAGGTTTCCAAAATTTTCAAGTAGGCACGAGGATCCACCCAGTCATCACTGTCAACTACTTTAAAATAGCGCCCAGAAGCCTCCGCCAAGCCGCGATTGACAGCACCTCCATGGCCCTTATTTTCCTGATGAATAACTCTAACGATGTTAGGATACTTGCTAGCTAAACGCTCAGCGATTTCCTGAGTCTGATCCTGAGATCCGTCATTGATAATCAAAATCTCAACTTGCTCACCACCAATCACTAGCGACTCCACACAGTAATGAAGATAGGCTGCAGCATTATAGCTAGGAATGGCGATAGACAATAACTTCATAATCTGCTCCTTTAGGGGACTGATTTTTTCTTATACTCTTCGAAAATCTCTTCAAACCGCGTCAACGTCGCCTTGCCGTATAGATGTGACTGACTTCGTCAGTTCTATCTGCAACCTCAAAACAGTGTTTTGAGCAGCCTGCGGCTAGTTTCCTAGTTTGATCTTTGATTTTCATTGAGTATTACTCTCTCTTGTCACTTCTTTCTATTTTACCATAAAGTCCAGCCTTTGAAGAACTTTTACTAGAATACAAGGCTTCTGTCTCTCTTTGCCATCTTAGGCATCAAAAAAGAGGGAAGCTCCCTCTTTTACGAATTTAATGCTGCTAGAGTATCCAAATACTGGTTGTTGATGACCGCCAAAATATAGGTATCTGCTTTCAAGAGGTCATCTGGTCCAAATTCAACATCCAATGGGGAATTTTCCTGCTCTCGGAAACCCAAAATATTCAGATTGTATTTGCCACGGAGGTCTAATTTACTCAGACTTTGACCTGCCCAAACACTCGGAATTTTCATCTCCACGATAGACACATTTTTATCCAGCTGAAAGACATCAACATTGTTATGAAAGAGAATGGTCTGCGCTAGGGACTGCCCCATTTCATACTCAGGTGAAATCACCGAGTCAGCACCGATTTTTTCTAGCACCTTCTTAGCTGTCTGGCTTTTGACCTTTGCAATAACCCTTGGTACCCCCAAACTCTTACAATGCATGACTGCAAGCACACTCGACTCTAGATTTTCCCCTGTTGCCACCACAACTGTATCACAGGTATCAATACCTGCAGTTCTGAGGAGTTCCTCATCTGTAATATCGCCCACAACTCCACGCGCCAAAACTGGCTCAAATTGATTGATGCGCTCGGCGTGGTCGTCAATGGCAATGATATTCATATCTTGCTTAGCTAGGGCCGTTAGGACACTACTCCCGAAAATCCCCAAGCCTAAAATTCCAATCGTACGATCTGACATCATTCTTCCTTTCTTATCCAATACTAATATCTGCTTTCATATACTGAATCAAATCTTTCTTATCTGGCTGGTAATCCGCTAGACTAACCAGCAAGGTCAAGGGACCGATACGGCCGATAAACATGAGCACCATGACAATGCTGAGAGCTAGCTTGCCCAATTCTGGTGTCAGATTTGCCGTTACCCCAACTGTCGCAAGAGCTGAAATGGTCTCAAACATGAGGTAGATAAATCGCGGTGTTCCTTCTGCTGTAATTCCCAACAACATCAAGCCCAACAAGAAGGTCATCAAAAAGATAATGAAGACACTAAAGGATTTTTGGACTGTTCGAGCCTCAATGGTTCTCTGCGCAACATTAGCATGAGGTAAGCCCAACAATTCACTACGCGCAAAGACCAAGAGGACAAAAAATGTGGTAATCTTGAGCCCCCCAGCCGTTCCTCCAGGCGCCCCTCCGAGAAACATCTGTAAGATATAGATAAACAAGGTCACAGACCGAGCTTGTGTATAGTCAATAGAAGCAAAGCCAGCTGTTCTCATGCTAACGGTTTGGAAAAAGCTAACCAGCACCTTCTCTGGAACGCTGAGATTGCCAATGGTTCCTGGATTGTGCCACTCCGTAAAGAGTGTGGATACCGTCCCAAACAGCAAAATCCCTGCGGTCAAGAAGAGGACCAGCTTGGTGTGGAACCGCAGACGGCGTTTTTTCTTCTTATCAAACTGTGTTGCCAAGTCAAACCAGACCATAAAGCCAAGACCACCTGTGATAATCAAGCCAGCAATGACCAGATTGATCAAGGGATCCGTCTGAAAAGCCACTAAACTGCTACTGCCAAAATTATCAAAACCAGCATTACAAAAGGCTGAAATGGCTAAAAAGATAGAGGTAAAAATGCCTCGTCCCCAGCCGAACTCAGGAATAAAACGGAAACTTAACAGGAAGGCACCCAAGCCCTCCACCAAAAAAGTCGTCAAAAAGATAGACCGCATAAAGGCCTTCAGCGACCGAGTCTCCCCATAACTAAAACTCTCCTGAATGGTTTCACGACTGCGAAGACTGAGCTTTTGCTTCCCCTGAATATAAAAGACCCCGATAAAAGTCATGAGCCCCAGACCACCAATCTGTATCAAGAACATACAAATCAACTGCCCCCAGACATTATAGGTAGTAGCCACTGGTTGCGTAAAAAGGCCAGTCACACAGACCATGGACACCGTCGTAAAGAGATGGTCAAAATAAGTAGCCTGCGAATCACTTACCTGAACAAAAGGTAAGCTCAAAAGAAGAGAACCTATAAAAATAACTCCAGCGAAACTTAAAAAAATCCGACGAGCTGGCGAAAGTCCGCCCAAGGCTCTTTCAATTTTTTTCACAAATAATTTGAATAACATATATCCATTGTACCATAAAAAGAAGGAGAGGAGCTAGATCTGAGAGGCTATTTCAAGACAGAGTTCCAAAGCCTTATCAAAAGCTTCCGAGCCCCAGTCACGACTATCGTACTGGTCCAAGTCTGCTAAGGAATCAGCTGTGAACAACAACTCTCCCCAAAGAATCCCACGCAGTTGGGCTACTGCCGCAAGTGCAGAACACTCCATCTCCACAACAGCACAGCCTTCTTCCTTGCGATAAGCCACCTTTTCAGCCGTTTCTCGGTAAAACCCATCTGTCGTCCAGGTCATGACTTCTTCATAAGGAATCCCTCTGGCCTCCAAAACTTGCTCAATGGCAGCAATAGCCTCTGGCTGCATTTCCATATAACGAGAAGGTGCCACATAGTGATAACTAGCTCCTTCATCTCGTAGAGCCCGGACAGGGACAAGAAAGGCGTTCTCTTCTATATCGGTTAGCACACCACAGGTTCCGGTGGAAATAATCTGCTCCACACCATAGCCAATCAACCAATCCATAAACTGAGCTGCTGAGGCAGAACCAACAGGAGCCTGAGCCAGACAAATTTTCTCGCCCTTGTAGTTCACGACATAGACTGGATAGGTCTTGGTGGCAGAAACGAATTCGCCGACACATTCCGCCCCTACTGCCCTCGCATAGCGGTCAATCTCCTCACCTAAAAAAGCATAGACACACTTCTTGGGCAAGTGCAAATCCAGCCCCTCGTGATTGGGCATGATGACCGCCTGAGAATTGTCATCAAACTCTAAAATAGGAATCGCATGTTTCTGAATCATAGCCTACCTCCTCTAATTTTGTACTATTGTATCAAAAATTGACGGAGTGTCAAGGAGGAAGCTGAGGACTTGAGTCAGTAAACAAAGACGGGTAGCCTAACAATTGCAAAATCACTCGTAATATATCAATCTATCACCGATATAAAAAGGATAACATTTCTCTTAAAAAGCTATCCTTTTCTGTTTATCCTCGTCCGCCAGGGGCTGGACCGCCGCCTTGAGGACCTCCATTCGGTCCACCGCCTCCAGGCATAGAATTGACAATATCAGTTTGTTTTTCGCCGTTGATGTAGATATCCCCACCTGTGTAGGTTGCTGTTCCATCGAAGTCAAAGCCTGATTGGCCTATCAATTTAATGGTTCCACCTGTCACTGTGATATTTCCGTTTGAGTCAATCGGATCTGTATCCCCTTGACCGACTTCTACAGTTAGATTACCACCTGTCATGGTAAAGTAAATATCACTTTGCTGGGCATTTTTATTAGCTGCATTGACTCCATCATCTGTCGAGTAGACATTGATATCGCCACCATTGATCGTAATGGCTTTCCCTTCAATTCCTTCAGTCGCATTCTTGACTGTGTAAGTACCACTATCAATCACTAGATTTCCAGAAGCGTGAATGCCGTCATCGCCTGCTGTGACTGTTATAGTATTGTTCGCCAAATACATATTTCCGACAGTCAAATCGTCATCATTGTCAACTTTGACACCATCTTCCTTGGCATCGATGGTCATGGTTGTACCAGTGATATTAAGTTCATCATTGACATTAAAGGCATCGCCAACTGATGTGATGTTAAAGGTTCCACCCGTGATGTGAAGCGTATCATTTGCCTTAATCGCATTACTTTTCTTGCCATCTACATTGAGAGTTCCTTTCCCGTTGATGGTCAAATCAACCTTAGAAAAGAGAGCGGCGTTTGCCTTTTCATCACTGTTAGAGCTTGAGTCAGAGAGACTGTTGGTGGTTCCCTCTGCCAGAGTCAGGTAGACATGACCGGCTGATGTCGCAGAAATTGCTGCATTGGTATTAGTCATGGTGGCACCTTTTAGAACAAGTTTCACATCATCAGACTTATCAGCTGCAATTTTAATCTGCACTCCGTCAGACTGACCTGAAATCACATAGGTACCTGCTTTTGAGATGGTCACCGTTGAGCCAGAAACCGTTACACCTTCTCCAGAGACACTTACAGATGAGCCAGATAACTCAATCTTAGAAGCTGTACTTTCATCATAAGAAGTGTCGTAGTCCTTTTCTGTAAAGTAAGAAGATTGACTGTTTTTAGTTGAAGTTGTGATGGCAGTAGTATCTGCCGCTGCAGTTGTACTTGACTTGGTCGTTGACTGCCCACAAGCTGTCATCAAGGTCAAAGCTGTTAAACTGGTTAAGATTAGAGTCCATTTTTTTGATTTCACACTTTTTTCCTCGCCTTCATTTAGCTTGAGCTTAGTTTACAGGGGAAGTCTGAAAAAAATCTAAACTTTTTCTGAAAGTTTTCTTAAGTTCAGTTTCAGTTAAGTTATCTTTAACAAAAGTTTTAGGAAAGTTCCCTAGACTAATTACAAGCAAGTTTAACTTGCCCAGACACACCTATCTGCTAATAAGATAGAGTGCTGAAACAGTTTGATAAAGGAGACAGGATTTATGAAACCAATTGAAACAAGCTTTAAACGAATTGAAACCAAATATGTCGTTGCCAAGACGGACTTGGCTGATTTAATAGAAGACTTAAAAACATACCTCGTCGAGGATGATTATCCAACATCTACCATTTCTAATATTTACTTTGATACAGAGCAATTTGATATGATTCAGGATGATAGCCAAGGTACTAAGCGCAAAGAAAAGATTCGGATGCGAACCTATCTCAGTCACGTCCAACCTGATAGTCAGGTATTTTTAGAAATCAAATCCAAGGACAGGACTGGTGTCGGGCGAAAATATCGTCTCTTGTCGACTCCCCAGTCTATCACCCAGTTTATGACCAAAGGACAGCTGGATAGCAGCATCAAGGACCAAATGATGATTGAAAAAATCCAGCGACTCCAAGAGGAATATCAACAAGCCATCATCCCTCGTATGTATATCTACTACGACCGCTTTTCTCTCAAGGAAAAGAAAGAAATTAGCGGATTTCCCTACAATAAAATTCGTGTCACCATTGACCAAAATCTAACCTATCGTGATGAGAATGTCAGTTTATTTTCAGGAAAGGACGGTTTCCCTCTACTAAACGAGGACATTGTTATCATGGAAATCAAAGCACCTGGTAGAAAACCCCAATGGCTACAAGATATTCTCGACCAATATGGACTGGTAGAGCAGAAATTTTCAAAATACAGCTGCGCCTACCACAAGTCTCAGGGGCTGGACTATAGCCCACGACCAAGCACAGAAAGTGTAGGTACTACTTATGTCTAATCTTTTCAACTCTATCTTCAACGACACAACTGCCACTGCCAATCCTATCCAGCTCTTTCTGGCTCTCTTGGTCAGCCTGATTTTAGGTTTGGCGCTGACCTGGGCTTACAAACACCGTACCCTCTATACACGGGAATTTGCTGTTAGTTTGACCCTACTCCCCTGCTTGATGACCTTGGTCATATTTCTGGTAAATGGCAGCTTAGGAACCTCTATCGCTGTTGCAGGAACCTTTAGCCTCATTCGTTTCCGTTCAGCTACCAGTGGCTCACGGGAACTAATTGCTATCTTCCTTGCCATGATTATCGGGCTGGCAGCAGGGACCGGCTACCTAGCCCTAGCGTTTCTCTTCACCGTCTTTATCTTAGCGGTATGGCTTCTTTTGGAAAAACAACAAAGCAAGAGTAACCACCAACGTCGTAGACTATTAACCATCACAATTGCCAACCAAGATAAGAAACTCCAAACTATCCAATCTGGACTGGCACAATTCTGTACTGAGTTAGACCTCATCTCCATTGATACCAGCCATGATGGACAACAAGTCACTACTGTCTATGAAGTGGATTTCAAGGCTCAAACTAACGATTTCCAAATCATCAATTACCTCACTAAAGAACAAGATACTTACCAGGTTTCCTTGACAAAAAATGCCAAGAAGAGAAAGAATTTGTAGATTAGAATCTCTAAAAGAAACTGGATAAACACTCAATGTGAGAAGAAAAACATAAGCGCAATCTATGACAAAGGCATGATAGCAAAGTTTTTGAACATTTGCTATCATGCTTTTATTGTGGGAAAATTTATACTCTTCTAAAATCAGTCCACTATCCAAACTACAAAAGAGGTCAATGTTTGCCATCAACCTCTTTCTTATCGTTCATTCTTTTTGGACTAAGTAAGATAAATACTTTACCTATGACTTACTATCTTCAGCCTAGTTAACCCATTCACCATTACCATTTACACGGTAACCATCTGGTGTTGTTGTGCTGACTGCCAAAGCTCCTGAACCATATGCATAGTACCAGTACTTGCCTACTTTAAACCAACCTGTCTTCATGACACCTGCTTCGTCAAGGTAATACCAAGTGCCATTTTCCTTGTACCAGCCTGTCTTCATAGCTCCTGAGCCGTCAAAGTAGAACCATCTGCTACCATCTGTTCCCCAGCCTGTAAACATCGCGCCTGAACTATCAAGGAAATACCATGCTCCATCTACTCTTACAAATCCAGTCTGCATGACACCTAAATCATTCAAGTAGTACCATTTACCACCTGTTTTTACCCAGCCTGTCTTCAGATCACCAGACTCATAAAAATACCATTTCCCATTAGATTGTACCCAGCCAGACTGACTAGATGTAGATGCTCTAAAATCTTTCAGTGGTTTTTCTACAACCGTAGCTTTACTTTTAACGGTCGAAAGGTTTGAGGCAGTCACTTCTGTATACTGAATAGCAGAGCCATATCCACCAGCCAATTCCTCTGAAGAAGCATCATCACCTAAAGCTAAAGAAATCGTCGCTACTTGCTGAGAGCTAGCTGCGTTTTTAAAGGCTGCGAGACCCACATAGGTAAATTTAGAATTGATCAAAACCTCATAATAACCTGTAAATTCTTTAGAGGTTCCACCCTTCTTTTTCGCTACATAATTCGCCTTCTCAGCATGCCAGTTTTCAATTGCTTTTAGAAAACCTTCATAGTTCACATCTAATGCTTCTCCTCTTATACTATTACTAGATGGAAAAGCAGTCCAGATTTCTTTCGTAGAAAGACGCTCAGGTTTCAGAGTTACTGACACCTCAGTAGCGCGTACAAAAGCAGTTTTCTCAAGATCAGTAGACCATTTGATAGGGACATACTTATCTACCAAACCTTCATCAGCTGCTTCCTTACGAATCTTATTAATCGCATCCAAAATAGCTTGTTTATCTGGGGTTAAAAATTCTCCCTTGATTCCAACCAAAACGTTGCCACTAGAAGGTTTTAGCACCTCTGAGGTCAATACATTTTCATTTTTACCATTAATAGATTGTGTTGCCACCAATCTGTCATTCGCAAAAACATCAGTTGTAAAAACTGCTCCAGCCAAGGTCAAGGCCAAGGCACTAGCAAATACAATTTTCTTCATCTTTTTCTCCTTTTATCCTTTAGATAGGACAGGTATTTTCAATATTAAATTATATCATATTTCCCTACTCTTTGCCCGTTTCTACCAATGTCATGAGGCAAATGCTATTTCCTCCGAAAAGTAGAAGCTTCATTCTTTACTTCACAACAAGTTCATAACGTGTCTTACTGGTGAAGGTTTGACCGGCTTTGAGAATGACTTGGTCTTTGAGGTTACTGTGAATGGCATCTGGTAAAGCTTGCGCTTCAAGGGCAATCCCATTGTGCTGAATCATTGGCTGACCAGCCACAAGTACACTCTCATCCACAAAGTTTGCTGTGTAGACCACAAAGCAAGGAGCCTCTGTCTTGAAAAGCAGGAAGCGACCTGAGTTTTGGTCATAAAGGAAACCAGCATTGTCATGGTCTGCAGGAAGGGCAAATGGATGATCTAAGCCAGATACCAGCTGGATTTGCTCATCTTCTTCTGCAAAGATGTCTTTCAATAAGGCACCATTGTAGATGTGTTTGACCACATCACGATCAGCATCTGGAGTTTTGGCTGGAACACCGTCGGGAGCGATTGGATAAATGCCCTCTGTGTTTAGTTGGAAGACATGGCGGTCAATCGTCTTTGTGAAATCACCAGACAAGTTGAAATAGCTGTGGTTGGTCGGATTGACCAGCGTATCCTGATCGGTCGTTACCTTGTAGCTGATTTCATAGGCACCAGTTTCTTCCAAGTGATAACTGATCCAAATCTTAAGATTTCCAGGAAATCCTCCTGTCCCATCTGTCCGCTCTGTGTAGAGGGTCAAGCCATGGTCGCTCACTTCAACTAGTTCAAACAAGCTGGAATCCCAACCAGTTGAACCACTATGGTTACAGTTGCTAGCATTGTTGACTTCAAGGTCATAGGTCTTGCCATTTAATTCAAAACTCGCACCTGCAATACGCCCTGCTACTGGACCGACGCTCGCTCCATGCTTAGGACTATTGCCTACATAGCTGTCAAAGTCATCAAATCCCAAGATAACATTAGCAAAATTTCCAGCCTTGTCAGGTGTGACATAGCGCAAGATGGTCGCACCATAAGTCATAACCTCAAGCTGGTAGCCACTGTCTGTCTCAAATCGATAGGCCAAGACATCCTTGCCCTCAACATTTCCAAATACACGCTCTGTGTATGCTTTCATTCTGTTCTCCTTTTACTATTTCTCTCAAGCAAACAAACCATAGAAAGCCTACTGACAATCTATGGTTTATCTGATGATATACAAATCCTCTTGTCAAGAATTCATAAACGCAGTATTACTTTTGATATTCGTGGATGATAACACCTTGTACCACACGGTTTACGGTACCTGTAGGAGACGGTGTATCAGGTTTATTTTCTACTTTAAGTGAGGTCAATAGGGCAAAGAGTTGGGCATAAACGATGTAAGGGAAGACACGGTAAATATCGTTCAAGACACCGCCACAACCAAGGGCCACTTCTTTGACATTTTCAAGACCAAAGGCTTGATCACTCAAAAGCACAACACGACGAGCAATCTGATCACCAGCCACTTCACGAACCAAGTCCAAGTCGTACTTACGAGTGTAGTCTGTTGTTGTACCAAAGACCAAAACAACTGTATCTTCGTTGATAAGAGATTTTGGACCGTGACGGAAGCCGACTGGGCTTTCATACATGGTCGCAACCTGACCAGCTGTTAGTTCCAAAATCTTGAGCTGAGCTTCATGAGCAAGTCCAAAGAAAGGACCAGCACCCAGATAGATAACACGGTTAAAGTCAAGGTCAACAAGCTCTTTAACATCTGCTGCATTGTCTAGAATTTTACGCGCAAGGCTAGACACAACTTCAAAACGTTCAGCTTTCACAGCAAATTCTGTAGGATCAAAGACCAAGAGAGCTGTTAACATCATAGACGTAAAGCTAGAAGTCATGGCAAAGCCAGCGTCATTTGAAGCAGCAGGTTGTAACAGCAAGAGATTGCGTTCATCGCCATGAGCTTGAAGAGCCAATTTACCATCTGCTGCACAAGTAATCGTCACTTGATAAAGCTCATCCACCAAGGCCTTAGCCAAGTCAACAGTTGCCACACTTTCAGGCGAGTTCCCACTACGAGCAAAAGATACAAGGACAGTCGCCACATCTTTTTTCAAATAAATTTCTGGATTGGCAACAATATCTGTTGTCGCAATGGCATTGAAATTCCATTTGCGTTCGTCATAGACTTCCTTAAAGTAAGGTAGCAAGGTATCTCCCACATAAGCAGAAGTCCCCGCACCTGTCAAAATAACCTTGATATAGTCATGTTTATCCGCAATCCCTTGCAGGAAGACTGCAATTTCTTCACGTTTTGCTTGATAAGATTCAAAAGCTTCTCTCCATACATCTGGTTGTTGGTAGATTTCACGTGTAGTGATTTCTGCACCCAATTCGAGCAAATCTTCTTTTGTATAATGTAGCATTGAGTTCCTCTTTTTCTATCAAATATGGGAATGGGAGTAAGCCCCATTCCCATGTATATTCTATATAAAATGCTCTAACGATTTTCACGTTGTCACATCGTATACTCAATGAAAATCAAAGAGCAAACTAGGAAACTAGCCGCAGGCTGTACTTGAGTACGGC
>NZ_JVLI01000123.1:0-614 GCF_001072315.1 Streptococcus pseudopneumoniae
AAGACCTGTGATTGTTCCAACTACACCTAGACCAGTAATAATTTTTGTAATGATTTCCATTTTGTTTTACCTCTTTTAATTTCTTTTTTCTTTAATAAAAGGCACTGCAGAGATTTCTACAGTGCCAAACACAATACTATTTTTATAATTCTTCAAATTCTTCACGATAAATCGTCCGAACAGTAGCTACTAGAATACTGAGGCCAATAATAATTGGAACTTCAAAATTCGGATATGGGAAAAATAACCCTCCTCCTTTTGGTGCATCAACCACTTGACCAGCATTAATAAGTGAATCATGGGACATTCCTAAAATATGCGGTGTATACCATCCAAAAATATTATCAATTATGTTTTCGCTTGGGAAATTGAATAGATGATGAATGATTGCCATTCCCCCAATCAATACGATTGTTATACATATTTTAGCTATAACCCACAGAATAAACATACCAATAGTGGATTTTACAACATTAATACACCAAAGAACGATATAAAAGGGAGCTGTAAAAATTCTAATGATAGCTACCCATAACCAGGAAAAATCACTTCCAAATTTCATAATCCTACTCCTCCACGATTTACCGTTATTATACCATAAAAATAGCTTATTT
>NZ_JVLI01000124.1:0-291 GCF_001072315.1 Streptococcus pseudopneumoniae
CTCCTGACTTTGTTCAGGGGCTTTTTCTATGTACTCCAGTATTTGTGCATCTAAACGATCAATTTCTTTTCTGATAGACGTCGTACTATCCGCAAAATAAGCATCCCTTTCCAATCTAGTACGTTTTGCGAATAACTTGTCTAAATCAGTCGTTATAAATCGTGACATTTCTTTTTCAAATTGCCATGCCTGTAGTTCATAGTTAATGCCTAAATCTTCCCGAATTTTTTCTGCTAATTCATCTCTCCATTTTCCATGTAATTCCCAAACTAGCTCTAATGGATTATTAAA
>NZ_JVLI01000125.1:0-29642 GCF_001072315.1 Streptococcus pseudopneumoniae
CTTGAACAACGTGAAAGCCAGCGTCTTTAGGCGCTGGCTGGTAATTTGGGCTTATAGCCCTGGTTCAGACCACCCGTTAGACGGGTGGTCATGATTTACGAGTAAATATAAGTTCAATCAGATAAAAACAACTACCTTACTCTACAGATTTCAAGGCTTCAAGCATATCAACCTTTCTCAGATGATAATTGACAAAGAAACCAAGCAAGGTCAAAATGGTGCTTACTGCTACCACTGGAATTACATAGACTTCCCAACCTACCTGCGGATAAAAGAGAATAGTAGCAGGAGAAATCATTTGGATCAAAAATTGGTGTAAATAGAAACCTGAGAGCAGACCAAGTACGATTCCCACAAGGGACAGCACAATCGTCTCACGGTAAATGTAGAGGGTGACTTCATTATTATGAAAACCGAGAACTTTGATAGTGGAGAGTTCACGGATTCTCTCAGCCACGTTGATATTGGTCAGATTGTAGAGGATAACAATAGCCAACAGAACCGATACGATGACCAAGATGGTCATGGTCTGATTGAGTGAACTTGCAACCGAGTCAAAGAGTCGAATGGCTGAAGCATTTTGGACAACGCTGGACACCGCAGATTGATTCATAAGTAAGCCGGCCTGTCTTTCGATACTATGCGCACTAGAATCCTTTAGCGTAACCAGATAAGTGTTGTCTTGGGGCACCTGTCCGTAAATTTGCTCATAGCTAGCCTGACTCATATAAATAAAGTGACCAACGTAATTCTCAGAAATGGCAGCGACCTTTAGCTCCTTACCTTCAATTTCTAGAATCTGACCAACCTTAACATCTGCCAACTGAGCGAGTTTAGCTGTAATAACGATGCCATCGTTTAATGTCAGCTCCTGCTGGTGATTTTGAAGATGGATAAAGGGTGTCAAATCTTCCTTATCTGTCACCATAAGGGTAATGGTTTGAAGACCAGCCTTGCCTTTGAAATCCTTGTCTAGCGTTTTAGAATAGATTTTCTGGTAGGCTTGGATATCTTGCCCTTTCAACACTTCTTCTAGCTCTGCCTTGTCCTGATTGGTCGCACTAGGATTTTCAGATACAATCATCTGATACTGTTGAATTTGTTGAAACTGTCTAGACGGAACTCCTGCTACAGAGGATTGGATTCCCAAACCTGCAAAGAGCAGAGCTACAGAACCTGCTACACCAAAGATCGTCATCAACATCCGCTGCTTATAACGGAAGATATTGCGAGCTGTTACCTTATGAGTAAAACTGAGACGACACCAGATAAAACCGATACGCTCCAGTAAAATTTTAGCTCCTTTAACAGGTGGTTTAGGCAGTAAAAGCTGGGCTGCTTCGTCATGAAGTTCCCTACGAGCCACCAGATAGGCTGGTAACACACTAGCCAACCAACTCAAAGCAAGAGCCAGTAAACTATAGGTCCAATAGAACTGAATCTGGGGTTCTCCCACCACCATACCTTTTGTAATAACATTTGAAATCACACCGGCTAGTAAATAATGTCCAAGTATGCTACCTAGAGCTGTTCCGACAGTCCCAGCTACTAGACCGTAAAGGAGAAACTTGGCAATAATATCCTTGCTACGATAGCCCAAGGCCTTAAAAATCCCTGCATGAGTTCGCTCTTCATCCACAAAACGAGTCATAGTTGTGAAGGTCACCATAGCCGCTACGGCATAAAGCACTACAGGAAAGATATTGCCCACTGCCCGAATACTAGCTGAAGCATTGCTGTACATGACGTAGCCCTGACCACCTGGCATGGTCTGACGATTATAGACTTGATACTTGGGCTCAGACAAATCATCCAAGACTTGCTGATGTTTTTCTAGTTTTTCCTTTTCTTGGGCTAGATTTTGTTCAGCCTGCTTTAGCCTATCCTCTTCCTTGCTCAATTCCTGCTTGGCTTGGGTAAGTTGAGCAAGGGCCTGCTCTCTCTGGGCTTGAGGAAGCAAGGCTAGTTGACTTTCTTGAGCCTGTAAACGAGCTTGAGCAGCTGCTAAACGACGCTTGCCTTCCTGCAAATTAGTATCAGCCTTGTCAAGGGTCTCTTGGCCTTTGTCTAGAGACTCTTGTCCTTCTTTTTTCAAGAATTGCAGACGTGCCTTGCCATTATCTGACAAAGCTTGTTCAAGGTCTTCCTGATGTTGCTTGGATTTCTCTTCATAAGCTGCTGAGAAAGCATTTAAACCTGCTAAATCTTGATATTTCAAGCGTGCTATATTATAGACTTTTTGATCAAACTGGCTAGGCAAAATCACCCCGTAAGCTGTCAGAGTCCCACTTCCACTTCCTGCATAGCCCATATCTCGCTGGGAGAGGATTTCAGCCGAATCCACAAAACCAGTAATGGTATAAGTATGGTCTTTTAAAGAGGAATGACCCTCTTCTTTTTCTTTAAAACTAATCTCCTGTCCCACGCTATATTGGCCTTGCAAATGAGTGGCCAAGGCGATTTCCTTGTCTGACTGAGGAAGTCGTCCCTCTCTTAGCTGAAAGGTTGAAATTCGCTCTGGTTTGGAGTACAGTCGAATGGCATCCTGCCCATTATCCATAGTCACATCTGTCAAATAGCCAAACTCAACCTCTGCGCCCTGCGTCTGTTTTAGTTCTTCTTGATCTTCTTGATCCAAACCATAATTAGACATAACTGCCAAATCCAAGGTTTGAGCAGTTGTTAAATAAGCATTAGCTGTCGCCTCCATGTTGGGGCTAGTCACTTTGAGGCCTACTAGGGCTAAAGAACCCAACATCATCAAGGTCAAGATGGATAAAAAACGCCCCTTGGAGCCTGTGAAGGACTGAATTAAGTCCTTCCAATAGGTTTTTCGCTTGATCATGCTAGTACTCCAAACTATCGATATCCTGAGGATGCTGGTTGATCACCACATCCTTGACACTGGCATCGTGCATATGAATCACGCGATCAGCAATGGGCGCCAAAGCTCCATTATGAGTCACGATAATCACCGTCGCTCCCTTTTGACGAGACATATCTTGGAGAATTTTCAAAACCTGCTTACCCGTCTGATAATCCAAGGCTCCAGTTGGTTCATCACAAAGGAGAATTTTAGGATTTTTAGCTACCGCGCGTGCAATGGAGACTCGCTGTTGCTCCCCTCCAGAAAGCTGGGCTGGAAAATTATTGAGACGATGAGCCAGACCTACATCTGTCAAGACCTGTTCAGGATTCAAGGCATCTGTCACGATTTCTGAAGCCAACTCCACATTTTCCTTAGCGGTTAGATTGGAAACTAGGTTATAAAACTGAAAAACAAAACCAACGTCATTTCTACGGTAATTGGTTCTCTGGTGGGAACTATAGTCTGCAATATTAACACCATCTATCCAGATTTCCCCTTCATCATTGGTATCCATTCCCCCTAGGAGATTGAGAACCGTTGACTTGCCTGCACCAGATGCACCTAGAATAATAACCAATTCACCCTTTTCAATCTCAAAATTCACATCACGATTGGCCACAATCTCTGTGTCCCCAACCTGATAACGCTTGTAACAGTGTTTCATCTCAATATAAGCCATCAGACCCACCCTCTCTCAAACAAATTACTTCCTACTACCATTATAACGCTTTTTCAACTAGTTGGAAACTGGGAACAAAATCAAAAAGCCTAGAAATCAATTCTAGACTTACATTTTTTTATTTTCCAAGGTAGTATTCAGAAACGACGTTCAATTTTTCGTCGAATTCGAATACCAATGGTGGGAAGTTAGGGATTTCCACGTCCATGATTTCGTCGTCTGACAAACCTTTGATGTGTTTTACAAGGGCACGGATTGAGTTACCGTGAGCTCCTACGAATACGTTTTTACCATCTTTAAGAGCTGGAGCGATTTTATCTTCCCAGAATGGAAGGGCACGTTCCAAAGTCACTTTCAAGTTTTCAGCATCTGGAATGACTGAGTCGTCAAGTGAAGCGTAACGACGGTCAGTGTGAGCTGAGTGCTCATCATCACGGTCCATGTTTGGAGGCAATACATCGTATGAACGACGCCAGATGTGAACTTGTTCATCACCAAATTGTTCAGCAGCTTCAGCTTTGTTTTTACCAGTCAAACCACCGTAGTGACGTTCGTTCAAGCGCCATGATTTTTCAACTGGAACCCACAATTGGTCAGAAGCTTCAAGAGCCAAGTTCGTTGTTTTGATTGCACGTTTCAATACTGAAGTGTAAGCTTGGTCAAATTCGATACCAGCTTCTTTGATCAATTTACCAGCGTCAATCGCTTGTTGTGTACCTTTTTCAGACAAATCAACATCAGCCCAACCAGTGAAAAGGTTAGCTTTGTTCCATTCAGACTCACCGTGGCGAGCAAAAACCAATTTTACCATTAGATGGATTCTCCTTTAAATTTTCCGAGGTTTCCCCTCGTTTATCTATTCTATTTTACACAATTTTTCACAAAAAAGCTAGTCAAAACCAAAAAGGAAAGGACTGTTTGACAATCCTTTTCCTTATTTTTTATCCTTCAACTTTGAATTTTTTGAGACTTCCTAAAAATAGTGAACCACCGATAATTGCTAGGATTCCTCCTACCCAACCAAGGGCTGGAATCAAGCCAACTGCTCCACCTACGATTAATAGGACAGAAGGAGCCGAACCAACACGACTTTCTTCCTTATAGTATACAATCGCAACAATTCCTAAAACTAAAATAGCAATTTTTAAAACGGTTGGAAGTAAAACTCCTGCAACTCCTGCAACTGTTGTAGATGCAGTTAATTCAGGACTCTGTGTAGCTGTTGCTGTAGCAGCTGTACTCACAACTGCTGCTAGTAAAAGAAGTGGGGCAATAAGCAAGTAGATTCCACCTACTAAACCAACAATACCACTATAAAGTGCTAAAGCTTTTGACTTCATAATAAATCTCCTTTAATGTTTTATACTAAATATCATACCATAACTAGTTAAAATACTCAATTCATGAATATTCTCCAGACTGCTCGAAACTATTTCTCTTCAAATCCTTCTGCGACTGCGTCCGCAAAGTTTTCTTCTACGATGCTTGCACAGTGGTCACAGATGACTGCGTGGTAGCTGCGTTCTGCTGTTGTTGGGTCGATACGACGGCAACGGTCACATACTTCACCTGCAGCGCGTTCAACTGTGAAGGCTACATCTTCGAAGCTAACGGCAGCTTCTGGAGCTGGTCCTTCTGCGATAGTCAATTCAGACACGATTAAAAGTTGAGCTACATTGCTGTTTACTGCTTCGAGCAGAGTTTTCACAACTTCATTTGGATAAACTGTCAAGTGTGCTTCAAGTGATTTACCGATTACTTTTGCATTACGAGCTTCTTCCAAGGCTTTTTGAGCTTGTCCACGGAAGTCCATGAAGGCAGCCCATGTATCCAAGATTTCTTCTTGGTTAGCAAAAGTTTCCGCTTCTGGCAATTCTGATAATTGAACAAAATCTTCTGCTTCAAACTCAAGGTATGACCAGATTTCTTCCGCAGTGTGAGGAAGGATTGGTGTCAAGAGTTTGGTGATTTTCACAAGAATGTCATAGAAGACAGTCTGCATTTGACGGCGTTCCAGTGATTTGGCACCTTCGATGTAAACAACATCTTTAGCAAAATCAAGGTAGAATGCTGACAAATCAACGTTGATAAAGTTCACCAAGGCCTTATAGATTGTCAAGAATTCAAAGTCCGCATAGGCATCACGAATGGTCTTGACAAGCTGGTTAAAGCGAATCGTCATGTACTTATCAACTGAACGAAGTTCATCGTAAGCGACTACATCTTGAGCTGGGTTAAAGTCAGATGTGTTGGCAATCAAGAAACGAAGAGTGTTACGAATCTTACGGTAAGTTTCAGAGACTTGGCTCAAAATATCCATAGAGATACGCACGTCGTTGCTTGAATCCACACTTGTTACCCAAAGACGCAAGATTTCAGCACCAAATTGTTTTTCAACATCACTTGGAGCAATGGTATTTCCAAGAGATTTAGACATCTTCTCACCTTTACCATCAAGGGCAAAACCTTGTGACAAGATTTGTTTGTATGGTGCTACGCCATGGTTGGCAACAGATGTAATGAGTGATGAGTTGAACCAACCACGGTATTGGTCAGAACCTTCAAGGTAAAGATCAGCTGGGTATTTAAGTTCTGGACGGTTAACCACAACCCCGTTCCACGAAGAACCTGAGTCAAACCAAACGTCCATGATGTCTGTTTCTTTCTTGAATTCGCCATTTGGTGAACCTGGATGAGTAAATCCTTCTGGTAAGAGGTCTTTGGCATCACGTTCCCACCAAATGCTTGAACCATGTTCCTCAAAGAGTTGAGCCACGTGTTCAATGGTTTCAGCAGTCATGATAGCTGTACCATCTTCAGCGTAGAAGATAGGAAGCGGAACACCCCAAGCACGTTGACGAGAGATTACCCAGTCACCACGGTCGCGAATCATGTTGTAAAGACGAACTTTACCCCATTCTGAGTGGAATTTCACTTTTTCAATTTCATCCAAGATTTCTTGGCGGAATTTAGAAACTGAGGCAAACCATTGTGGAACTGCACGCCAGATGATTGGTTTCTTAGTACGCCAGTCAAATGGGTATGAGTGAGAGATTTCTTCTTGGGCAAGAAGGAGGTTGCCAAGTTTTTCAATAACAGTTGGGACGACCTTGTCGTAGAATTGACCTTCAAACTCAGCACCAGCATTAGCCATCATGATACCGCGTTCGTCAACAGTGACTGCAACTTCAAGACCATTAGCAATACCGACATTGTAGTCATCCTCACCAAAACCAGGGGCTGTATGGACAATACCTGTACCAGAGTCAGTTGTAACATGGTCACCAAGGATAACCAATTCATCTACAGCTGTATCCCATGGATGTTCTGTTACGATGTGGTTGAGTTCTTGACCACGGTAAGTTGCCAAGACCTGAACATCAGCCCAGCCAAATTTCTCAGACAAGCTAGTCAACAATTCTGCAGCAACCACAAACTTACGAGTTTCACCAGCAGGTTGAACCAAGACGTAATCAATATCCGCTCCAACAGTCAAACCACGAGAAGCAGTGATGGTAAATGGAGTTGTTGTCCAGACAACGATGTAAGTATCTGTATCTAGAACATCTTTGCCATCTTTTACTTTGTTGGCATAGTAAAGGGAAGTTGAAATCAAGTCATGGTATTCAATCTCCGCTTCCGCAAGGGCAGACTCAGATGACCATGACCAGTAAACTGGTTTTGCACCACGATAGATATAACCCTTGTTAGCCATCTCACCGAAGACACGGATTTGGGCTGCTTCATAGTCAGGAGTCAAAGTCACATATGGATTTTCCCAATCACCAGAAACACCCAAACGTTTAAAGTCTTCACGTTGTTTATCTACTTGAGAAAGAGCGTATTCGCGGCAAAGTTTCAAGTACTCAACCAAGTCCATTTCTTTACGTTTGACACCTTGTTTTGCCAAAACTTGCTCGATTGGCAGACCATGAGTATCCCAACCCGGGATAAATGGTGCGTAAAAACCTGACATAGATTTTGAGCGAACAATGATATCTTTTGAAATCTTGTTCATAGCATGTCCAACGTGGATATTTCCGTTAGCGTATGGAGGGCCATCATGCAAGGTGAAATGAGGTTTTCCTTGGTTCAATTCTTGACGACGTTGATAAAGTTTTGCATCTTCCCATTCCTTTTGCCAGACTGGCTCTTTGGTCGGAAGGCCTGCACGCATTGGGAAAGCTGTTTTCCCAAGGTTAAGGGTATCTTTGAGTTTCATGGTATCTCCTTTATAAATAATAACAAATTAAAAACCACGACTTCCAAAAAGGACGAAAATCGTGGTACCACCTTTGTTCGGAAAAAGAACTAGTCTTTCTCCCTCTTTTCCCGTAACGTGGGCAACGTCAAATCTTACTCCATTCAGACTTGATTGTTTGAGAGGATAATCTTATCAATAGGGATTACAGGACTCACACCATCTCCTGCTCGCTGGAAATATAAAGATAAGATATTGTTCTCAGATCATTTCTTATAAAATTGTAACGGATTCTTGCGGTGCCTCAAATCCTGGTGCTGAACCAACAGTTTCTGTAGCTGGTGTTGGGCCTGAGTAATGACTTGGGGATACTTCTGGCTCTTCATACATCGGACCAACTGGATGAGCAGAATCTTCTTCCACCTGAGGAGTCGGATCTTCCACTTCCTGTTTAGACTGAGCTTCAAATTCAGCCAATTCTCTATTACCTGCCTCGATACGCGCTTGCAATTCCATTATTTCTTCTTGTGAAAATTGACGTGTCATATCAATGGGTTCTTCCTCACTTAGAGTCGGAATCGGTTCCCCAAGTACTTCACTAACAACTTCTTTAAAGGCTTCATCACTGGTTTGAAGATAAGTAGCTGTTGGACGAAGAATATCTTCCCAATCTGAAGATTCAACAATAGCCAACTGACTCTCAATTGTTGATTTAAGACGTTGATGGAAGACACGACTCTTGTTCTTCAATTCTTCAGTTTCAACAGCAACTTTCTTAGCATTATCAGCTGCCTGACGAAGAATTTCATTTGCCTTGTATTTTGCTTCTTCCAATAATCGATGGGCATCCTGTTCAGCTTGATGAATAATATTATTTGAACGATCGTGTGCTGTTTGTTTCACTCTCTCAGCTGTATCTTGGGCAATCAATACAGACTGGCTCAACGAATCTTTCATCTCATCAAAGTAAGACAAACGCTCTTCCAAATTTTTAATATGTAAATCCTTATCATGATTAGAACGAACCAAATCTTCATAATCACGAACTACAATATCTAAAAATTCATCTACTTCTTCCGGATCAAAACCTCTAAAGCGTGTGCTAAAGGTTTTATCTTTGATTTCTAACGATGTAATTGGCATATTTTTCCTCACTTACTTAATAACAACTGGACTGTTATTTTTTTCTTCTCTTTTTTAGTTTGTCCCTTATCTTGAAGCAACCTCAAACGCCCAAATTTTCTCACACTAATCAAGTCTCCAACTTGAACAGTATAATCTGATTTATCTACCATATGATAATTTACTTGGACAAGTTTCTTGTTAATCAACTGGTTTGCTTGATTTCTAGATAGTTTTAAAACATTTGATAAAAGAACATCTAATCTAAAACTAGACACGCATAAATCCAGCTCTCTATACTGTTCCAACTTATCTATTTTCTCGGTGAAAGGACGTTCCTCCAGCGAAACGGGTATACGACCAATTTTCTTTAATCCATCTTGAAAGAGAAGAAGAAATTGATGATTAATCATAATCTGCGCCCGTTCTTCATCTACTAGGATATCTCCAAAAAGTTTCCGTTCAATCCCTAATTGATTGATGACTGTCCCTAAAATCTTAGCATGCGTTAAGTGTTCAAATTTATTGGAATACACAATTTCCTGGAGAGACATTTCAAAATCTGAAAACTCTGGCTGGAAATAATCTGGGTATAATAAAACTCGAACATACTCACTTGAGACGAATTCCCCACTACTGCTACAAGCAAGGCCATAGGTTTTGGCTAAAATCTTCAATAACTTCTCTTGATGAGGATTGATAAAAGGAGTTAAAAAAGGCGCATAGCTATCTTCTACCTTCTTAATCCATTCCATTCCCTTGTCAAGAAATGGCCGATCTTCTATAGAAAAATGCTGGTAAATACCTCTATTCATATTATCATTGCAAGAAAACGCACTAAGTTTTCCCCTAAAAATCGAACCAAAACGATCGCAACCCAAACAGATAAATCAAGACCTGCTATCTGTAGAGGCAGGCGTTGCAAAGGAACAAGCACTGGTTTTACCAATGCTACAATCCAACGACCTAAACTTGATTCGTAGGCGCCTGGAAACCAAGACATGACAGCAAAGGCTACCAAAATCAGGGAGTAAATATCCACTGCATTATAAATCAGACGAATTAAAAAAATCATTATCGTACTCTATTTCGTCTCATATCAAAATCAAACTCACCCTGTTGATCTTCATCTGGTAAACGAATATCTTCAACATTTACAATAACATTCAATGGTGTCAACAGGTACATGGTAGAAGCTACCTTTTTCAAATTTCCAGCTAGAACATGGCAAGCTCCATCCAGATAATCTAAACAACGACGAGCTTGCACTTCAGTCATATATTGAAAATCAATCAAAATACTTTCGTTTCCTGCTAATAAATCAACAATTTCTATCGCATCTTCATATTTTCTAGGGTAACGAACATCGATTGTTACTTTTTCAGTAGAATGCTGACTTTGCTTGGCTAACTCTTGTTGACGTGCATGAAGTCTAGTAATATTAGTTTCTTTTGTACTAGTTGTGCTTGTACGTGGTGTTTGATTTGTTGAAAGAGCCTTGTCCTGTGTAGAATTTACTGGAGTTAAAATGGGCTCATCTCGTTTTTCATTAGGGAGACTTAAATCCTCATCCTCCGTAAAATAATCTATAAATCTATCGAATCTATCTTTTAAAGACATGGTTCTCTCCTACTTAAAAAATGCTGTACCTATGCGAACAAAGGTGGAACCGAATTGAATCGCTTCTTTATAATCACGACTCATTCCCATACTTAACTCGGTCATAGGCATCTTTGGAATTTGTTTTTCTTGGATTTCTTTTTGTAAATCTTGAGTCGCCTTGAAAATTGCTTTCAACTGTTCACTGCTAGCCTCAAATGGAGCCATCGTCATTAAACCAACATATTCAATCTTATCTAGTCTGGCTAACTCTGGCAAGATTTCCAGCAGTTCCTCTCTCGAAAAACCGTGTTTACTTTCTTCTTTAGAAATATTTACCTGAAGGAAACACTTGATGACTCGGTCACTCCTTTTTTGAATTTCCTCTGCTAGCTTGACTGAATCCAAAGCATGGAAATAATCAACATATTGAATGACATCTTTCACCTTACGTCTTTGTAAGGTACCAATCAAATGCCAAGTCACATCTCGATCTTTCAAAGCTTGATATTTCTCTAGAAACTTATCTACACGATTTTCACCGATATGATGAACCCCTAGCGGAAGCAAGGCTTCCGCTGTCGGTACATCTACATACTTGGTGACTGCAATGACAGAGACTGAGTCACTCTCGCGATGAGCACTCAGACTTGCTTCTGTGACTTCTCGAAAAACACGTTCTGTATTTTCTTTTACATTCATTTACTTAACGATTTTTGAAAAATGGAGGTGTATCCAACTCATCTTCATCTTGTGAATTTGGAATTTCAAAACGTTCTACCGGTGACACTACTGAATCAGTCGGACGAACAATTGTCTCGCGACGTAAATCCCAATCACCAAAAGCAGATCCTTGAGCTTGTTCCGAGCGACGTGGATTTTGTTTTGGCAATTCAGCTGTTTCTGCCATATCAAAATGACGATCAAAGCCATGTGAATGAGCTGGTTTCACTGTCTCACGGTAGTTAGTAGTAGGTCTAGCTTGTGGAGCTACTACCTTCTCTACGCGATCTTGACGAACACCTGTTGCGACAACTGTTACACGAATTTCATCACGCATACTTTCATCAATTGAAGTACCGAGCCAGATGTTCACTCCTTGTCCTGCTGCTTGATTCACAATTTGTGACGCCTCTTCTGCCTCAATCAAGGTTAAGTCAAGACCACCAGTAACGTTGACAATTACATCTTCTGCTCCATCAATTGTTGTTTCAAGAAGTGGAGAGTAGATTGCCTTACGAGCTGCTTCTACCACACGTTCTTCTCCACTACCGATACCAATACCCATTAGAGCGTTCCCTTTATTTGCCATAACTGTTTTCACATCGGCAAAGTCAAGATTGATCAAACCAGGATTTGTAATCAAGTCAGTAATTCCTTGAACACCTTGGCGAAGTACGTTATCTGCCTCGCTAAGAGCCTCCAAAAGCGGTGTCTTCTTATCAACAATTTCAAGCAAGTTGTTGTTTGAAATAATCAATAGAGTATCTACATGCTCACGCAGTTGATTGATTCCTTCTACAGCATATTGTCCACGCTTGCTTCCTTCAAAACCAAACGGACGTGTTACAACACCAACTGTAAGAGCACCCAAATCTTTTGCAATACGAGCAATAACAGGGGCAGCTCCAGTTCCAGAGCCTCCTCCCATACCAGCAGTGATGAAGACCATATCCGCGCCACTGATAGCTTCCGTCAGTGTTTCTTCGCTTTCTTCAGCAGCTTTACGACCAACCTCAGGTTGACCTCCTGCACCCAAACCGCGAGTCAATTTAGGTCCCAACTGAATAACAGTCTCAGCTTTTGTACTACTCAATGCTTGTACATCTGTGTTTGCTGCGATAAATTCTACGCCTGTAACACCTTCGTCGACCATACGGTTGATGGCATTGCCACCGCCTCCACCGACACCAATTACCTTAATCACTGCACCTTGAGCAGCAGCTGTATCAAATGAAAATGTCATAATTTATTTTTCCTCTTTATTCGTCAAACATGCTTCCGATCAAGCCACGGAAACGATCTGCTAATTTCGGTTTATTTTGTGAAGCTTGTTGGAAATTCGCCATTGGTTCTGTAGGCGCCACCGGCTCTACTTCTGGAGCAGGAGCTGGTTGAACAGGCGTTGATTGTACAAACTGAGCTGTTTTCTGAATCATTCCCCCAAAACTAAGCGGTTGTTGAAATAATCCTTCATCACCCTTGACTGCTTTTTGAGCCAAAAGATTGACTTCTGTCAATTGTCCAGCAAATTCTGATAAACTAATCACATGCGCAAAGGCCGGATTGCGAATACCAACTTGGTTTGGAACATAAAGTTTGACACGAACGCCAAAGACTTCTTGAGCCAATTCTACCATACCCGGTAAAATAGCATTTCCACCGATCAAAACAATTCCACCAGGAAGATCCAATAAATGTCTTCTGTCTAAGTCTTGTTTGATTTGTTCAAAAATATGCTTAATTCGTGCAGAAATAATCTCTGACAAGTAATTTTCTGTTACTTCAACAGGTTCTACTTCCCCAATAACTTCTACTTGGAATGTTTCTTTACTTGCAAGAGGAGGGTAAGCCTCTCCATAGTTTAATTTCAATCCTTCAGCCAACTTCTGAGAAGTTTTCAAGACTTTAGAGATATCCTTAGTTACATAATCTCCGCCTTCTTGGAGAATATTGGTAAACTGGAGTTCTTGGTTACGGATTGTAGCAACAGTCGTCTGGCCTGCCCCCATATCAATCACTGTCGCACCAAATTCACGTTCACCTTCGTTCAAAACTGATTGAACCATTGCTAGTGGTGAAATAATAATATTTTCAACCTGAACACCTGCACGCTCAACCGTCTTACGCAAATTGTGCAAGATAGTACGAGGGCCTGTATAAAGCAAGCCACGCATTTCAAGGCGAACCCCCATCATGCCACGTGGGTCACGAATCCCTTGGAAACCATCCACAATAAATTCTTCAGGAATAAAGGTAATGACTTCACGGTCAGGTGTCATACTCTTTGTCAAAGCTGATTTGACAACATTTTCGACATCTTGATCCGTAATTTCCTTGGTATCAGATGTTACTGGAATCATCCCTTGAGTTGGTTCTACCTGTAAGAGATTAGCTGGTAAACCAACATTCACTGATTTAATTGAGATGCCTGCTTTTTCTTCTGCTTGGGAAATAGCTGATTTGATGGCAGTTGCTGCTGCATCAATATCAACTATAATTCCATCCTTTACACCTTTACTTTTGGCATTACTCACGCCAATTACATTTAATTCACCATTTCTCTGCTCGGCTACAAGCACCTTGACAGAGCTTGTTCCAATATCTAGACCTGTAAAAAAGCCTTCTCTAGCCATTACATCGCATCCTCTCTATCTTCCAAGTTTCTAACTTCGTAATATTCAATAGCTAAACGTAGGCATAGCTATTCACAGAATATTATAACACAAAAAATCTCATCGTGCTCAGTTTTTTCCTAAATTTACTAGCCAATTTTTTTGTTTTTCTGTTCAGAAATTCATTCACTGTAAACTTTATCAACAATCTGTCTATTGCCAAAAAAGAAAGCTCATTTCTAAGCTTTCTTTGCAATCATTTTTTCTGTTTCTTGTTCTAAAAATAGTTCCAAGATTTTCTTTGTCAACGTAATCGCCGCTGACAAGGCCAGAGAAACGATTAAATAATTAGCTACTAAGCCGTGGTCTCCAACCAATGGCGGTTTTGTCAAAAATCCATAATCACCACCTGTTACCAAATTGACCACAAAAATCAAGGCATTTAATGCAAAGGTCATGAGAAAAATTCCCTTCACATCCAGCAATCGCGCATTATAGTGTCTCAATAGATAAACTAGAGAGTTCCCCAAAAGTGCTAAATGCCCAAAGATAAAGGACAAAATGGCAATATGGGGGAAAGGATAGGCATCTGGCACTGGATAAACAAAGGCTGCTAATGTCCCAAATGTTCCCAACAATGCAAAATACTGCCTATATTTAGACTGACCAGGAAGCAAGAGTACCACAAACATAGCCATACGGCAATGGTAGAAAGGTAAACTTTCTGACAGTGGCATATGATTGATCCCATACCAACCATAAAGTAGGATTAACTGAACTGCCTGTAAAATCTGGAAAAATCGTTGGTAAACCTTCTTCTCACGATAACGATAGGCTGTATAAAAGGTCAAGGCCAAGAGTGTAAATATACTGACATACCAAAAAAGATCAAACTTGGGTGGCTCGGTTGCTTGGGTCGTAAAGAAAATATCCCATAAATTCATCTAGTCTTCCTCATGATTCAAAATTTTCCTGCATTTTATTATACCATGCTATTTGTCAAAAATGAATTTAGAAATACGATAATCATCTTCTTAATCAAGATATTGCTCCCTCTGACCTTGATAAACCTGCCAAAGAATCTCTATTTGCTCCTTGGTAATGCGTTTTTCAGATAAGTTCGGCAGTTGGTCAATGGCAAAAAATTGAAGGTCTGCAATTTCTTGATTTTCTTGGAATTGTCCATCAAGAAGCTTGCATTCAAAAACAAACTTTGCATATTGTTTACTCTGTAGTTGGAAACGATTGGTATCAAAAACAGCTAGTAGTCGTTCAACTTTGGCTTTAAAACCGGTTTCTTCTTCAATTTCCTTGAGAATATTTTCAGTTGGTGAATAACCGACCTCGCCAAAGCCACCTGGCAAAGCCCAATCATTCTCTCCTTGTCCCCTAACCAGACAAATCTTTTCGTCCTCAACAATCCAAGCACGGACGTCCATTAACGGAGTTGCATAAGCGGAAGTTGGCTTCAAAACTTCTGCCACTTCTTCGGCATCAAGGTCTGATGCTTGATTCAACATTTCAGATAACAGACTTCGCAAGTCTTCATAGCGCTCACGGTCGAAAGGATCTTTTGTAAAGGTTAATCCAGTATCTGTAAGGGCAATCATTCTTTGAAGATACTTGGCAAAATCACTAGCATTCATTTTCTAAACTTTCTACCAGCTTAGCTAGATTCATGGAGTTAGAGCCTTTGAGTAGGATTTGGTCGTGGGCTCCTAGACTTTCCTTGACCTGTTTGACTAGATCTTCAAATTGGTCTTGATCTTCTGTTTTCTTGAAGTAGTAAACGTGGCCGATTGGGAACATTTGACTGGCAAGTTGGGCCAATTCAGCAATGTCTTTTCCATAGAAAATAACGGTATCCAGCACATCTGGCGAAAGACTCAAAATCATCTGGTTATGAAGTTGAACAGACTGGTCACCAAGTTCCTTCATATCCGCCAAGACAGCGATTTTTTTGCCGCCTTCATTGGCTGGAATGGCAGAGAAAGTCTCTAAAATCAGCTTCATAGCAGTTGGATTGGCATTGTAAACATCTGATAGGATATCTGCTCCATTGGCTGCTTTCTTCCACTCGGTACGGTTACGCGTCAATTCAAGATTTTGGAAGGCCTTATGAATTTGCTCCTCTGAAACCCCTTCTTGTAGGGCAACATAAGACGCAGTCATGGCATTAGTGGCATTGTACTTACCAGTCACTGGCAAATCAAGGGCTTGATTTAAGAAATTAGCTTTAAAGGTCAGACTATCCTTGCGCTCAACCAAGTCTGTGATTTCCAACTCTGCTCCTTGACCAAAACGGACCACCTTTTTATCAGCTGGCAAGTAGGCCTCTACAATAGTGTCAGCCGGAGCTAAAAGCAAGGAACCAGGTGCCATCCCGTCTGCAATTTGCATTTTTCCTTGGGCAATCTCCGAACGGTCTTTGAAAAAGGCCAAATGAGCCTCTCCAACCAAGGTCACGATGGCTGTTTTTGGATGAGCCAATTCAGACAAGAGATGAATATCTCCCAAGTGATCCTGTCCCATCTCCAAAACCAACTTTTCTGTTCCTTCAGGCATATGGAGAACTGTGTATGGAAGACCAATCTCATTATTGTAGTTTCCTTGTGTTTTGTAAGTTTTGTAGGTCGTTGACAGTAAATGCGCCAACATGTCTTTGGTCGTTGTCTTGCCATTTGAACCCGTAACCGCAAAGACATCAACCGCTGTTTTTTCAAGATAGTAGGCAGCTAGGGTTTGAAAGGCAGTCAAAACATCATCTACTAGAATGTAGGGATGATTTGCGATTTCTTTCTCAGACAAGGTTACAGCAGCGCCATTTTCAAAGGCTGTTTCAATAAAGTCATGACCGTCACGCGCACCTTTGAGTGGCACAAATAAATCTCCAGTCCCAATCAATCGACTGTCAAACTCAGCCTTTTCTAACTGGGCGTCCGCAAAAAGACTAACATCATTTTTAGCTCCGACAACTTGGGCCACTTCATGAATTGTTAATTTCATTTCTACTCCCTTAAAAAGGGTTGAAGTCCGAGAACTTTAGTCACCTTGCAGTGATGGTTCTGGCTCCTACCCTCTCTTTCATTTTTATAGCAAATGCGCTTCGCGCTTGTCAAAACTTTCCTTGGCAAGGTCAACCAAACGCTCGATTAGTTCTGGGTAGCTGATTCCCATATTGTCCCAAAGCAGTGGATACATTGACCACTGGGTGAAACCTGGCATGGTATTAAGCTCGTTTAGAAAAATCTCTCCCTTATCTGTATAGAAGAAATCGCAACGAGAGAGACCGAGGCCACCAATGGCACGGAAGGCCGTTTCTGCATTTTGACGCATGACAGCTACCACATCATCACTGATTTTGGCAGGAATATCCATAGTAATCTTGTTATCAATATACTTGGCATCGTAGTCATAAAAGGCAACGTCCTTGACAACTTCTCCAGGTAGCGTGCTCTTGACATCGTAGTTACCCAAGAGGCCAACCTCAATTTCACGGGCATTTACTCCTTGCTCTACCAAGACACGGCTGTCATATTGAAAGGCAAGTTCCAAAGCCTGACGAAGTTCTTCTTGATTTTCAGACTTAGAAATACCGACACTAGACCCCATGTTTGACGGCTTAGTGAAGACTGGATAAGTCAATTTTTCTTCCACTTCAGCAATTTTAGCAGTCACATCATCACCTTCAACGATGGCCACATAAGGAACTTGGGCAATGCCAGCAGATTCTAAAACACGCTTGGTCGTGATTTTATCCATGGCAAGACTTGATGACAAGATATTGCAGCCAACATACGGCATTTTCAAAACTTCCAAGAATCCTTGGACAGAGCCATCTTCTCCCATCGGACCGTGAAGGACTGGAAAGACAACTGTCCCTTCTTCGTAAATAGCACTTGGTGCAACTTTCTTATCCCAATCAATAGTTTCATTGGTCATGAGACGGTCTTCTTGCCCTGGAGTCTGGCTAAATTCTTGCGTTTTGATAAAGTCACCTGACTGGCTAATAAAGAAAGTCTTAACTGTGAAACGGTCGTAATTGACCGCACGCATGACACTTTCCGCTGAAAGGACAGAGACTTCGCGTTCTGCACTACGTCCACCGTATAAAAGAATAATCGTTTGTTTCATATTATTGGTTCCAATTCTAATAGAATACTCGCTCTTTAGTATATCATATTTGCTTGGTTTTTTAAAACTTGAACCTGATCCTACTCATCACACTATACAAAAAGAGGCCGATAGGAACGATTTTCAGCCTCCTTGATTTTTTATAAATGAATGGAGTTCGTAAATTTGTCTACACTTACAACTCTGTTCGATTTTCAATAGCCCGTAAAAGGGTCACTTCGTCCGCATACTCGATATCAGCTCCGACTGCTAGACCTCGTGCTAGACGAGTAACCTTGATCCCTGCAGGTTTAAGAAGTCGAGAGATATACATAGAAGTCGCTTCACCATCAGCTGTCGCATTGGTGGCTACGATGACCTCTGAAACCTCGCTATCCATGAGACGAGTCATGAGACTTTTAAGATTGATATCGTCAGGGCTAATCCCATTCATTGGTGAAATGAGGCCGTGCAAGACATGGTATAGTCCATGGTATTCTTGGATATTTTCCATAGCAGCAACATCTCGGCTATCCTCTAGCACCAAAATCGTTGTCTGGTCACGAGTCGGATCAGTACAGATAGAACAAGGATCGTCGTCTGTCAAACGTCCACAAATAGAACAGTAGGTCAATTCTCTCTTAGCAGAAAGGAGATTTTTTGCAAATTCATTGACGTCGTCATCCGGCATTCCAATAGTATAAAAGGCCAGTCGAGTTGCTGTCTTAATCCCAATACCAGGAAGTTTGGAATAACTGTCAATCAACTTAGCAATAGGTGTTGGATAAAGCATGGCTTCCTTTCTAATTCATTGGATGGTGTTGGTTATATAAATTGATAATGTCGCGAGCAATTGCTGGCCCAACATTTTTGGTTAAATTGGTATTATGAGGAAAGACTACTGCAACTGCAATTTGAGGATTTTCTGTTGGAGCATAGGCCACGGCATTGGTATTATTAGCTTCTTGACCACCAGCTACATAGCTTTCACCTGTACCGGTCTTACCACTGATAGAAACAGTGGCGCCATCTGAAAACGCCCGTCCTGTCGTAAGGGGACTAGTTCCATGCGATACTTGGTAAAATCCTTGGTGCAAGATTGCCATATCTGATTCAGAAATATTGACCTTGTTGATTTCCTTGGTATCTATTGCTTGGATTAATTCCCCAAGGCCACCCTTATCATTGTTGTCGTATATTCCCTCGACAATATGTGGAGCTAGACGAACACCATTGTTAGCAATAGTTGCAACGTACTGGGCTAATTGCATCGGTGTGTAGTTATCAAACTGGCCAAAAGCATTAGTAATGAAATTGGCAAAGTTATACTCTTTGGGAACCAATCCAGTAGATTCATCTGGTAGGTCAATCCCAGTCGCAGAACCCAAACCATATTCACCAAAGGTTGAACGCAATTTCCCCATAGCAGACTCTAGATTGCTGGTGCCGACAAACATATTGGGTTGATAGGTCTGGCCCATGATTCCAAGAGCGGTTTGAACCACGTAAGCATTGGATGAATACTCCAAGGCTTCCACAGCTGTAATAGGAAAAGATCCATATGCCAATTTATACCAAGAATAAATTGGAGCTGAACCTTGGAAAACAATAGGCTGATCTGTTAAGGTTTGGTTTCCTGATAAAACACCATTTTCCCAACCTGAGCTGATGGTAGCGGCCTTAACAACCGAACCGGGTACAAAGACATTGGTCACAGTTCCCAAGGAATCCTGTGTTAACTCTCCCGTGTTCAGGTCATGTTTGAGTCCTGACATAGACAAAACAGCACCTGTTTTGGGGTTAAGGGCGACTGCATACACACCCTCAGAATACTTGGCTCCACCATTTCCTAGCTCGGAATTGAAATAACTTTTCAGCAAAGCATCCACGCTATCTTGGAAGGCCAAATCAATGGTCAGCTTGATATTGTTTCCTTTACTACCTTCCTCAATTGTATCCACACTTTCCATGTTGCCATATTTGTCCAGATGGATTTCTTTTACCGAGCGTTTTCCTTGTAAGGTCTCTTCATATTGCTTTTCCAAATAGGAGGTTCCAACACGGTCATTTAGAGAATAGCCCTTTTTAAGATAGGCTTCTGCTTCTTCCGCTGGGAGACCAGCTTTTTCACTGGATACACTCCCTACTATAGAAGAAAGGGAAGTTTCCAAAATCTTTCGATCCCAAGAAGTAGAAATACTAATGCCAGGCATCTCCTTTGAAATAGAGGCAATAACAGCCACCTGAGAATCATTTAGAGGATCTGTCGCAATGGTTCCTGTCGCAAAGTTTCCAACAGCATTTAACTGACTAAAAAGATAGATTTCTTTCTTTTCATCCTCTGTATAGTTTAGTTGACTTGTTGGAACACTATCGACCGCATTGTTATACAGTTCTGATTCGGATAGGCGATTGCCATCTGAATCCAAGCGTTTCTCACTTGGGAGAGCTTCCACTGTTTTTTTATAGATTTCAGGATCAGCCAAATAGTAATCAGCCAGCTGGCGTTCTGTCAAATTTGGCGAACTGATGCTCACATAAGTCAGTAACTTTTTAGCTATTTCTTTTAAGTCTGTAGCCGTCATTTTATTGCTACGCGTAAAGGAAACAACCTGTTTTAACGTATTTTCTACCAAAGGTTTTCCACTAGCATCATAGATTTCCCCACGGGCAGAACTGGTTGTGACCTTGGTCTGACTAGCTGAGGCTAGCTTTTTTTCGTAAAAATCCTTGTTCAAAACCTGCATATACAACAAACGACCAATAATGGTCATAAAGAGTAAAATGACGATTGAAAACAATAAATTAAGCCGAATCGGAATCGAATGGCTGTTAAATTTTCTCATACAAATCAGTCTCATTTCTAACTTAAAATCTTACTCTTAATTGTACCACAATTTGAGTAGAAAATTATGGAAAAGTAAGAAGCTTTTTTTCGTTTTTACAGTAAGATACGTTTTTATTTATCCATCCCTATATTATATGTTATAATGAATGTAAAAGTTCAATAATCTAGTCTTTTTCCAACACGACTCATTTAAAGGAGCCTTCCCTATGGACAAACCAGATATCGCAACTGTCATTGATTCACATTTTGAAGAAATGACAGACCTAGAGCAAGAAATCGCTCGCTATTTTTTACAAGCAGAAACCATTCAAGATGACCTTTCCTCCCAACAGGTCACTCAAAAATTACATATCTCTCAGGCTGCTCTGACCCGCTTTGCTAAAAAGTGTGGCTTTACTGGCTACCGAGAATTTATTTTCCAATACCAACATCAGGCAGAAAATCAAGCCAACCAAGTCTTCAAGCACAGTCCACTGACCAAACGAGTCCTCAGAAGCTATAGCAATATGAGGGAACAAACACAAGACTTGATTGACGAAGTCCAACTAGAACGAATTGCCCAATTAATCGAAGATGCTGAGCGTGTCTACTTCTTCGGAACAGGGAGTTCTGGCCTTGTCGCTCGTGAAATGAAATTACGCTTCATGCGTCTGGGCGTGGTCTGCGAAGCTTTAACCGATCAAGACGGCTTTGCTTGGACAACCAGCATTATGGATGAAAATTGTCTCGTACTTGGTTTCTCACTTTCTGGCGCAACTCCCTCTATTTTAGACAGTTTATTAGACGCCAAGGAGATGGGGGCAAAGACTGTACTCTTTTCAAGTGTTCCCAATAAAGATAGCCAGACCTATACAGAGACCGTTCTCGTTGCTAGCCACAACCAACCTTCCTACATCCAACGTATATCCGCTCAACTTCCTATGCTCTTCTTTATCGATTTGATTTATGCCTACTTTTTGGAAATCAATCGTGAAAACAAAGAAAAAATCTTTAATAGCTACTGGGAAAATAAAAAACTCAACGGCTATCGTAGACAAAAACGTGTAAGAAAATCCTAGTTTGGCTGAGCCAAACTAGGATTGTTTTGTCTTAAAATGATAATATGCACCAAGCATACCTGCTGTATTCTGGTGATGGGCAAATTCCAATCTTGTTTTTTCAGCTAGGCTTGGTACCAAGGCATCTTTCAAGGCTGTACGGATCTTGGGTTTGAGGATCGCCTCTTGTCCCATGATACCACCCCCGAGAATGACTACCTCTGGATTGGCAACATAGCAAATATTTGCCAGACCTTTTCCTAGATAGTCTACCATACGGTCAATACCAGCCATGCAGATTTTGTTTCCTTCAGTGGCTTCCTTAAAGATGCGTCGGCCATTCCACTGATCAAAATCTTCTCCATGTGCTTCAGCTACATAACGAACCAAAGCTGTGGTCGAGGCTAAGTCTTGGAACGCTCCATCCTGCATATGCATATACCCAACTTCACAGGCTGAATTGCTAAATCCATGGAAGACTTTTCCATCCATAATCAAGCAACCTCCGATGCCTGTTCCAATGGTCAAGCAAAGGGTGACACTCGCTCCCTTGCCTGAACCAGATACTGCTTCAGCCAGACCTGCACAGTTGACATCATTTTCAATCTCACAAGGAATATTAAAGCTTTCTTCGATTTCCTTTTTGAACTGGGTGCCTGCGTAGTTAGGGATTTGAGGCCCAGCATAGAAAATCTCACCCTTATCAGGATCCACCATTCCTGCAGAAGAAATGGCAACACCTGCTACTGGGCCTTTTTCTAAATAGCCGGCTACGATATCTTTGGTCTTTTGTAAGATATGAGGTCCACCCTTATGCGCCTCTGTTGGCATTTCATGCGATTCAACAAGTTGACCTTCTTGGTCGATCAAACCATATTTGATGTTGGTTCCACCGATATCAATTGCAACGTAGTGTGTCATAAATACCTCCTTATGGATTAGAGGAAGCGCTCCTTGGTTTCACGAATCAAGGTTGCAGCTGCTTCCACAACTGGACGATCGTCTTCAGTCACTGGTGTCAATGGTGAACGAACAGAACCAATATTCAACCCTTCATTAATCTTCAAGACTTCCTTAATCACACCGTACATATTTCCATGTGCAGCAGTCAATTTGCCAATGATTGCATTGATAGCGTACTGTAATTCACGCGCTGTTTCCAAATCTTTATCTGCAATCAACTGATTGAGTTTCAAGAAGAGTTCTGGCATCGCACCATATGTACCACCGATACCAGCTTTGGCACCCATGAGGCGACCACCTAGGAACTGTTCATCTGGACCGTTAAAGACGATATGGTCTTCCCCACCAAGGCTCACAAAGGTTTGGATATCTTGAACTGGCATAGAAGAATTCTTCACACCGATAACACGAGGATTTTTCAACATTTCAGTGTAGAGACTTGGAGTCAAAGCAACCCCTGCCAATTGAGGAATGTTGTAGATGACATAGTCTGTATTTGGAGCTGCAGAACTAATATCGTTCCAGTATTTAGCGACTGAGTATTCTGGCAAGCGGAAGTAAATTGGTGGAATTGTTGCAATGGCATCTACACCCAAACTTTCAGCGTGGCGAGCAAGTTCCATACTATCCTTGGTATTGTTGCAAGCTACGTGAGCAATGATAGTCAGTTTACCTTTAGCAACTGCCATGACTTCTTCCAAAATCAACTTGCGGTCTTCTACACTTTGGTAGATACATTCACCAGAAGAACCATTGACATAAAGACCTTGAACACCTTTATCAATGAAGTATTGAACCAAGGCACGCGTACGTTCTGAACTTACTTCTCCTTGATCATCATAACATGCGTAGAAGGCTGGAATGACACCTTCGTATTTTTTCAAATCTGACATAGATTTTCTCCTATTATTTTTATTTTCTGCTAAAGCAGATTCTTTCTTTACTTCTTTAGTATACACTTTACCGAAAAGGCTTTCAATATCTTGTAGGCACTTAGATTTTAGTTTCTTGCTTATAGAATAGCGTTTGGAGCGTTTGAAAGTAGTTTCAGAAATAATTGCAAGCCTTACTCATACTTAGCAAATAGCTTTTCCATCACTCCTACTTGTAAAAAAGCAAGGAGTCCAAAACCAAAGAGAATAAAAGCTGATCCTCCCAATAGAAGGGTAAAGGCTGATAGATATAGAATCATCAAAATCAAAAAGATAATTGCAATCATCAAGATAAACCAAGGAGCATTAAAACTAGCCAACATCAATCCTTTTTGAAGAATTTCTTTCCAAGATAGGTCATAACGTGCAGCGATGGGATAGCTAGCCAACATCACGATAGTGAGGAAGATAAGAACGCCTAGACAAATAGCTTTCACCATTTGGAAAGGCATAGCTGTCTGACCCCAGAAGAGATAGAGATCTAGAAGGCTTAACGAGACGATACCCAACTCAAGCAAACCTAATTGGAAACCCAATTTCAGATTTTGCTTAAAAGCTCTTAGATAGATTTTAAAAACAGGCACCCGTCTGCTCTTCTTAACTTCGAACATGGTCTCGTAGAGGCTGATTTTAGCCACTCCAATCGTCACGATGGGTAAACAAGAGACGACAAAAAGAAGATTGACTGTCACGATGTCCAAGACTTTCTCGCTAAAACGCATGAGAAAGTTGTCTGTATCAAATGCTGCCTTGATAAGGCTTACTCCTTTTTGTGCCATGTTTGCTCCTCCTGATTTTTTAATCAATCAAAATTTTAAAGAGATATTTGCGAACCTTGTCTTCCATACCTGCATAGCCATTTGGCTGGTGTGGTTCTCCTGGAAAGAAAATTGCAAAATTGTGATAACCCAACAAGAGTGGGTAGTTTTCATGACAATGAACAAAGCCAATGTCACTCGCTTCGTCGAATGCTACTGCTTCATCTTTGATACGTGAACCGTAACTCGAATATTCATGTCCTTCTACCAGCAAATGCAAATCTGCATAGTTCTTGTGATGTTCAAACTGGTCATTTTCAGCTTGATTGAGGACATTTTCCTGAACAACTAGAAAGACTTTATCTCCATCAATATCATACTTACCTAGTTCGAAAGAATCCTTACGATGTTGGTAGAGATAGTCGATAGCCTTGTCTAGATTGGGATGAATTCCTTTGTAAAAGGTGATGTTTTTCAAATCGTCAAAAATCATACTCTTTCCTTCGTTTCTGATAGTTAACTAAAACCATTCTTAAGTTTATAAGTGTCTAACAAAATCTCCAAGGTAAGAAAATACCCAACATTTTGTAGACACTTATAACTCTATATTCTCTAAATCTATAAAATATACTTCTGTATTTTGATAGATTAATTTTCCTATACTCAATGAAAATTGAAGAGCAAACTAGGAAGCTAACCGCAGACAATACTTAAGTATGGCAAGGTGACGCTGACGTAGTTTGAATTCGATTTTCGCAGAGTATTATCCTTTAACAGCTCCCATAGTAATACCTTGTGTGAAGGATTTTTGGAAGACTAAGAAGACTGTTACAATTGGCACAGCGGCAAGAGCTGCACCTGCCATGATCAAACCATAGTTGGTTGCCATTTCGGCTTGCATGGTCGCAACCCCGAGTGAAATAGTCAAATTGTTACGTGAAGTCAACATTACCAACTGCATGAAGTAGTCGTTCCAAGTATTGATGAAGGTAAAGATTGCAAGAGCTGCAAATCCTGGTTTTACAATTGGGAAGGCTACACTCCAGAAAGTACGAATCTCACCACAACCATCGATTTTAGCTGATTCAAGCAACTCTGTTGGAATATTTTCACTAAATTGTTTCATAAGGAAGACCCCAAATGGCCATCCAATCAAAGGCAAGATAACTGCCCAGAGAGTATCGTGGATTCCCATGAAGTTGACGATACGTACCAATGGTACAAGGACAACTTGTTTTGGAAGAGCCATAGCAGCGATGAAGACGGCAAAGAGGATACGTTGACCATAGAAACGTTTTTTAGCCAATACATAACCTGCTAGAGATGAAGTCGCACAGACTAAGAACATAGTTACCAATGAGATAAATACTGAGTTCCACATCCATTGCATGGCAGGGTTTTGCACCATGAGTTGTTGGAAGTTTTCCATGGTTGGCATTTTAGGGAACCATTGTGGTGGAATAACGATTGTATCAGGTTGTGATTTGAATGCCCCTGTCAAAATCCAGTAGAATGGAAAGATGAACAGCACAGTCAACAAGAGCAAAATGATTGTTGAAATAACAGTAAAGGCTGTTAATGGTTTTTTTTCTGTAGATTGCATAGCTGTCTCCTTTCTTTAGTATTCTACGTCGTTTCCAAGTACTTTAAATTGAACAAAGCTTACGATAGCAATCATGACTGCCAAGAAGACACCAATTGTGTTTGCATAGCCGTATTCTGTCAATTGGAAGGCTTTTTCGTAAAGGTAGTACATCAAGGTACTTGTTGAGTAGTTTGGTCCACCAGATGTCAAAAGCTGAATCAAGGCGAAACACTGGAATGAGTTGATTGTTGTAATGATTGCGATATAAAGTGTTGTTGGAAGGAGGCTAGGCCATTTAATCTTCCAGAAGACTTGAAACTCAGTTGCACCGTCGACACGCGCCGCTTCAACCAGTGAATTGTCAATATTCCCCATGGCCGCGATATAAAGGATAATCGGCTGACCAACTGATGTAGTCAAAAGGATAATCATAATCGCCATCAATGCCCAGTGCTTATCACCAAGCCATGAAATGTTTTGAGTAATAATATGACTAGATTTCAAAACAAAGTTTAAGATACCTGATAGCGGATCATAGATCCATTTCCAAACAACTGTTACGGCAACACTACCTGTTACAACAGGAAGGAAGAAGACAAAGCGATAGAATGATCTAGCGATAGCATTTTGGTGATAGGTTTGCGATGCTACAAAGAGTGAGAATAGAACAACAACTGGCACAGATCCAATAACCAGGATAACCGTGTTAATCAAAGACTTCATAAAGACAGGGTCTTTAAACATACGAATATAGTTGTTTAAGCCTACAAACTCAAAGTTTGTCATAGAGTAATTAAAGAAACTTGTAATGAATCCCATCACCATAGGAGCCAATACAAAGATGACAAAGAAGAACAACACTGGTGCTAGGAAAGCATAGGAAATCACTGTTTCCCGCATACGAATTTTATTGACTTTCACAGTCGGCACCTCTCTTTCAAATAGAATAATTTTTTGACTTTCTTGAACTGTTTTAAAATCAAAATGAAATTTTTTAAGATTCGCTTATGTAAGAACTTCATTTTAATTTCGTGACAGTTCCTTACATTTCAAACAAAATCCTCCCTTTTCTTACATAGACTATTCACTGGGAAAAGGGAGGGATCAATCTGATTTATACTCTTCGAAAATCGAATTCAAACCACGTCAGCGTTGCCTTGCCGTACTTAAGTACAGTCTGCGGCTAGCTTCCTAGTTTGCTCTTTGATTTTCATTGAGTATTAGTGCTTATTGTTTTGTAGCTTTTTTAATTGTTTCGTTAGCTTTTTCAGTGAAGGCTTTCAAAGCGTCCGCTGGTTTTTCGTCACCATTTGATACAGATTGCAACATTGGGAACCAAAGTGTTCTCATTTCAGCAAAACCATTGATAGTGTTGTAGTATGGTGAGTAGTATTTAGTCCAACCACTGATTGTTTCCATACGTTTGTCATCATAAAGTTTGCCAAATGAAGTACGCACTGGGAAGGCACCTGTACGAACAACGTCTTTTGGACCCCATTCTTTATCATCCGCGATAAATTGGATGAATTTCTTAGATGCTGCAACTTTCTTGTCGTCTTTATTGTTGAATACTGCAAATCCGTTTACAAGATATTCAAGAGCTGGTTTACCTGAATCTGATGGGAATGGTACTTCTACCACTTCTACTTTACTTGCTTCCAAGAGTTTAGCTTGGATACCGTTTTGAGCTGGCGCCCAAAGGATTGTGTAAGATGTTTGACCGTTGGCAAAGTTTTGGATATCTGCTCCACCGTCAAATTGTGAACCGTTGTTCAACAAACCGTCTTTGATCCAGCCAGCTGCTTTCTCAAGACCTTTGACGAATTTAGGATCATCAGTTGTATATTTTGTTACATCTTTATCTGTTACAGAACCGCCGTAAAGGTTTGAGATGAAGGCACGTGTTCCTTGGTCTCCCCCTTGACCAGAACTGAACAATGAACCTGGTGTGTAGCCTTTGTCTTTAAGCGCTTTCAAAACTTTTTCAAAATCATCAGTTGTCCAACCTTCTTTTACAAGGTTTGCAACTCCAGCTTCTTCCAACATTTTCTTGTTCATAGCCATGTAGAATGGTGCTGAACTGATTGGATACATATAGGCTTTATCTCCAGCCTTACTTGCTTGTACGATATTTTCATTGTTGACATCTTTGACAAATTCATCTGTGAAAATATCATTCAATTCAGCTAATTTACCATTTTTACCATATTGGATGATACGTCCTGGTGCGTCAAAAAGTACGTCTGGAGCTGTTCCTGCTTCGATAGCTGTTGTGATTTTTTCAGGACCTGACTTGAAGTCGATGGTTTCCAATTTCACTTTTACATCTGGATTTGCTTTTTCAAACGCTTCGATGATTGATTTTTCATATGTTCCAACACCGTCACCAGTTTTTTCTTGAGTGAAGACTGGGAATGCCCACCAAGTGATTTCTGTTTTTCCACTATCGCTACCAGACTTTCCAGCATCTTTACTTCCACCAGAATTACCACATGCAGCAAGGCTAAGAACCGCAGCACCCGCAAGTACTGTACAAGCTAGTTTTCTAAATTTCATTTGTATTCTCCTAATTGATAAGCGTATCCATATTGGATAATGAGTTCTTGCATTTGTATACGTTTTCATTTCATCCTACGCATCCACCACTCTCCTCTGTTTTTAAATTGTGTTATTTAAGACCAGCAACGAAGCGTTCTGTAATCTCTTTTGGTCTAGTAATAGCGCCACCTACAACGATGCCTCGCACTCCATATCCCAGGATTTGTTTGGCTTGTTCTGGTGTATGGATTTTCCCTTCTGCAATGACATCCACGCCAGCATCACAGAGTTTTTTGATTAATTCAAAATCGGGACCATCCACTTTAGGACTGTAAGATGTGTAGCCTGATAAGGTTGTTCCGACAAAGTCAATTCCTGCTTCAACAGCTGCCAATCCTTCTTCGAAAGTACTTGTATCAGCCATCAAGAGCTGATGAGGATATTTCTCTTTAACCTGACGAATGAACTCTTGAATTTCCAAACCATCGTAGCGTTCACGCTTGGTACAATCCAGAGCAATCACCTCGATGTCCAGTTCTGCCAATTCATCAACTTCTTTCATGGTAGCCGTGATGAAGGGTTCTTGTGGTGGATAATCTCGTTTAATTATCCCAATGATTGGAAGGTTGGTAACCTCCTTGATTTCCTTGATATCGCGAACACTGTTTGCTCGGATACCGACTGCTCCACCTTGCTCAGCCGCTTTGACCAGCAAGGGAATGACTCCTCCCGCTTCTGTATAAAGCGGTTCGTGAGGAAGGGCCTGACAAGAAACGATGATTCCATCTTTGATTTGTTCAATCAAGGCTTCTTTAGTAATCTGTGGCATCCTCTCCCCTCCTTTTCCTTGTTCTTATGAGGTCATTATATATCATTTATGAAGCGTTTTCAATACTTTGTGATAGAATAGATTTCAGTTTCAAAAGTATTTTACAGAACAGCTGTTTCTGAAAGTAGTTTCAGATAACATAAATATCCGTATCTACACCCAAATGAACTAATACTCTTCGAAAATCTCTTCAAACCACGTCAGCGTCGCCTTACCGTACTCAAGTACAGCTTG
>NZ_JVLI01000126.1:0-1352 GCF_001072315.1 Streptococcus pseudopneumoniae
AATATAGCGCCCACCTGTATCTAGTGGCCAATTTTTAATGCCGACAAGTTGAGGATTTTGGATCGTCAATCCTGTTTCTTCATAGATTTCACGAATGACAGACTCTGCGAAAGACTCGCCATGCCTGTGCCCCTCTTTGATCTAATACTCAATGAAAATCAAAGAGCAAACTAGGAAACTAGCCGCAGGCTGTACTTTAGTACGGCAAGGCGACGTTGACGCGGTTTGAAGAGATTTTCGAAGAGTATAATATAATGCTCCTTGTTTAAAATCTGTACTATATGCCATAGCTTTATCATAGCATGCTTTTTTTAAACCAAACAACTATAAAGTATTATCGTAACTGCCCAATAACGAAGCATATTGAAAAAAATCTCCAGATTAGAGAACTCGCTGATAGTTCCTAATCTAGAGATTAAATGAGATTTTCTACTTATGCTTCCTCTTCATCATCTTTCTTCTTTTTAGCAAATAGTAAACCAAATGCTCCAAGAAGAGATAGAACTCCTAATGAACCGGTAGCACGATCTTCTTTGGTACCCGTATTTGGTAATGCGGCATGACTTTTAGAATCATTTTGTTTCGGTACATTATTCTCTGATGAAACTGGTTGAGAATTTGAAGTGACTACTTCAGGCTCACGTGTTGTATCATCAGATGGCACTACTGATGCTGGTTGAGGTTTGTTTTCTCCACCTTGTTCTTCTTTAAGTGTCTCAGTTGGTTCTACAATTTCACCATTCACCTCTCCTGTAAATTCCGGAAAATCAAGTGTAGCAGGTAAATTCGCCTCTATAGAGTTAATTCTTTCTATTCCTTCAATTTTTGCTGTTTCTACAGCTGCATTTGTTGTTGCTGTTTTTATTCTTACAATAGCAGCCATCGCTGCTTTTTCAGCTTTGTCTTTAAGGATGCCTTTATCGTTATCTGTAAATTCTTTACTTGATTCTATAGATTTAATCTTAGTATCTAAAGCTTTTTTCACTTCTGCAATGGCGTTTGATTTTTCTATTTCTGTAGGGAATGGCGCCCCATCTAACTTCTCTTTAGCTGTGGTAATTGCTGATAATGCATTGTTGACTTCAGTTTGTGTCGCATTATCTTTGGCTAGTACTGCTTTACCTGCTGTTACTGCTTGATCGTACGCGTCTTTCTTACTTGCTTCGGCATTGTAGTAAGCTGAACTTGCCTTAGTTTCTGTATCACCTGTGCTTGTCGCTGTTTGGAGCGCGTCTTTGTTTGTCGCGTTTCCTCCTAATGCATTCTTAGCTGTGGTAATTGCTGATAATGCATTATCTACTTCCGTTTGTGTCGCATTCGCTTTATCCTTGATTTGTTTTCCGCTTGCGATA
>NZ_JVLI01000127.1:0-4510 GCF_001072315.1 Streptococcus pseudopneumoniae
AGCTGTACTTGAGTACGGTAAGGCGACGCTGACGTGGTTTGAAGAGATTTTCGAAGAGTATAAAACACAAGCAAAAACCTCCACATCAAGTGGAGGCAATCTCTTTTATCAATACAATTTTAAGTCACGAGGGTCAACTGGGAAAGTTGGATTGTATGGGTTGTGACGAAGCTTGAAGTGTTTGACATCTTCAATCGTCTGAGTTCCAGACAGCTGCATGACTGTCTTCAATTCTGCATTCAAGTGCTCAAAGACTTGGCGTACACCGACACTACCACCGAGAGCCAAGCCATAGATAACCGGGCGACCAATAGCTACCAAGTCTGCTCCTGAAGCCAAGGCTTTAAAGACATGTTGACCACGACGAACACCTGAGTCAAAGACAATTGGCACACGTTTATCAACTGCTTCTGCTACTTCTTGAAGTGAGTCAAAGGCAGCTGGTCCACCGTCAATTTGGCGACCACCGTGGTTGGTTACCCAGATACCAGAAGCCCCTGCAGCAAGCGAACGTTCAACGTCCTCACGGCATTGTGGTCCCTTGACATAAACAGGAAGTCCTGAGTATTCAGCGATAAATTCTACATCACGTGGAGACAAGCGTTGTTTAGCTGATTTGTAAACAAAATCCATTGATTTACCAGCACCTTCTGGCAGATATTCCTCAACAATCGGCATGCCAACTGGGAAGACAAAACCATTACGCTTGTCCACCTCACGATTGCCTCCTACAGTCGCATCTGCCGTCAAGACAATCGCTTTATATCCTTCAGCCTTCACACGATCCATGATGTGGCGGTTAATCCCGTCATCTTTACTAAAGTAAAATTGGAACCAATGAGGTGTCCCTTGAAGGGCTTCTGTAATTTCTGGAAGATCGACAGTAGAGTAGGAACTGGTTGTATAGAGGGAACCAAATTCATGCACACCACGCGCAGTCGCCACTTCACCCTGTTCATTTGCCAATTTATGAGCCGCAACAGGCGCCATAATGATTGGTGAAGACAATTTTTCACCTGCAAATTCAATCTCTGTACTTGGATTTTCTACATTGCAAAGTGTATGAGGAACGATGAGCTTGTGGTTAAAGGCACGAATATTCTCACGCAAAGTGAAAGTATCTTCCGCCCCACTAGCGATATAGCCAAATGCTGCTTTAGGGATAACTTGTTGCGCCATTGGCTCCAAATCATAGGTATTGATGAAATCTACATGACCTTCTGCATTGCTTGTTTTGTATGACATAAGATGTCCTCCTTAATAAGTAAGCGTTTACTTTGTATATTACAAAAATATCTTAACTCTTTTTTCAAAACTTTTCAAATATTTTGTTTGGAAATTTCAGAAATTTTATGTCTATGATAAAAAATCCTTATAACGGCAATAAAAAATAGATATTATCCAAAGGAGATTTTAAGTGCTACAATAACTGTATTATTTCTAGATGGGAGGTTCTATTTTTGGATTGGTCCATTGTTGAACAATATCTACCACTATATCAAAAGGCATTCTTTCTAACCTTGCATATTGCAGTTTGGGGAATTTTAGGATCCTTTCTGCTCGGTTTAATCGTTAGTATCATCCGACATTACCGCATCCCTGTTTTGGCGCAAATAGCGACAGCCTACATTGAATTGTCACGCAACACGCCCCTTTTGATTCAACTCTTCTTTCTCTACTTCGGGCTTCCCCGAATAGGGATTGTCCTATCTTCAGAAGTCTGTGCTACTCTGGGACTGGTCTTTTTAGGAGGTTCCTACATGGCAGAATCTTTCCGAAGTGGGCTGGAAGCCGTCAGTCAAACCCAGCAGGAGATTGGATTGGCCATCGGTCTGACACCTCTACAGGTCTTTCGCTATGTGGTTCTTCCGCAAGCAACAGCGGTGGCCCTACCCTCTTTTAGTGCCAATGTCATTTTCCTGATCAAGGAAACCTCCGTTTTCTCAGCAGTGGCTTTGGCCGACCTCATGTACGTCGCCAAGGACTTGATTGGACTCTATTATGAGACAGACATTGCACTGGCCATGTTAGTAATTGCTTATCTGATTATGCTACTGCCCATCTCACTGGTCTTTAGCTGGATAGAAAGGAGGCTCCGCCATGCAGGATTCGGGAATCCAAGTACTCTTTCAGGGAAATAATCTCCTGAGAATCTTACAGGGATTGGGCGTTACGATTGGGATATCCATCCTGTCTGTCCTCTTATCCATGATGTTCGGAACAGTCATGGGAATCATCATGACCTCCCATTCTAGAATCGTACGCTTTTTGACACGATTGTATCTAGAATTTATCCGTATCATGCCCCAGCTGGTACTACTCTTCATCGTTTACTTTGGCTTAGCTCGAAACTTTAATATCAATATCTCAGGTGAGACTTCAGCTATTATCGTTTTTACCCTCTGGGGAACAGCTGAAATGGGAGACTTGGTACGTGGAGCAATCACTTCCCTCCCTAAGCATCAGTTTGAAAGTGGACAGGCGCTCGGCTTGACCAATGTTCAACTTTACTACCACATCATCATCCCACAGGTTTTGAGAAGACTGCTACCGCAGGCCATTAACCTTGTCACTCGGATGATTAAAACCACTTCCTTGGTTGTTTTGATTGGGGTTGTGGAAGTGACCAAGGTTGGACAGCAAATCATCGACAGCAATCGCTTGACCATCCCAACTGCTTCCTTTTGGATTTATGGAACCATTCTAGTCTTATATTTCGCAGTTTGCTACCCTATTTCCAAACTATCCACTCACTTAGAAAAACATTGGAGGAACTAAATGTCTGAAACTATCTTAGAAATCAAGGAACTAAAAAAATCCTTTGGAGACAATCCCATCCTCCAAGGTCTATCCCTGCAAATCAATAAAGGGGAAGTTGTCGTCATCCTAGGGCCATCTGGTTGTGGGAAAAGTACCCTCCTTCGTTGCCTCAATGGTTTAGAAAGTATTCAAGGAGGAGATATCCTGCTGGATGGTCAGTCTATCGTTGCAAATAAAAAAGATTTTCATCTAGTTCGCCAAAAGATTGGCATGGTCTTTCAAAGTTATGAACTCTTTCCCCATCTGGATGTCTTACAAAACCTCATCCTAGGCCCTATCAAAGCTCAAGGAAGGGACAAGAAAGAAGTAACGGAAGAAGCTTTGCAATTACTAGACCGTGTCGGTTTGCTAGACAAACAACATAGCTTTGCCCGTCAATTATCTGGTGGACAGAAGCAACGGGTTGCAATTGTCCGTGCCCTCCTCATGCATCCAGAAATCATCCTTTTTGACGAAGTGACTGCTTCGCTGGATCCAGAAATGGTGCGTGAGGTGCTGGAACTTATCAATGATTTGGCCCAAGAAGGCCGTACCATGATTTTAGTAACCCATGAAATGCAGTTTGCCCAAGCTATTGCCGATCGGATTATCTTCCTCGACCAAGGGAAAATTGCTGAAGAAGGAACGGCTCAAGCCTTCTTTACCAATCCTCAAACCAAACGAGCTCAGGAATTTTTAAACGTCTTTGACTTTAGCCAATTTGGCTCATATCTATAAAGGAGATTCTTATGAAACTATTCAAACCACTCTTAACTGTTTTGGCACTTGCCTTTGCCCTTATCTTTGTCACTGCTTGTAGCTCAGGTGGAAACGCTGGTTCATCCTCTGGCAAAACCACTGCCAAGGCTCGCACAATCGATGAAATCAAAAAAAGCGGTGAGCTACGAGTCGCCGTGTTTGGAGATAAAAAACCGTTTGGTTACGTTGACAATGACGGTTCTTACCAAGGTTACGATATTGAACTTGGGAACCAACTGGCCCAAGACCTTGGTGTCAAGGTTAAATACGTTTCAGTCGACGCTGCCAACCGTGCGGAATACTTGATTTCAAACAAGGTAGATATTACTCTTGCCAACTTTACAGTGACTGACGAACGCAAGAAACAAGTTGATTTTGCCCTTCCATACATGAAAGTTTCTCTTGGAGTCGTATCACCTAAGACTGCTCTCATTACAGACGTCAAACAACTTGAAGGTAAAACCTTAATTGTCACAAAAGGAACGACTGCTGAGACTTATTTTGAAAAGAATCATCCAGAAATTAAACTCCAAAAATATGACCAATACAGTGACTCTTACCAAGCTCTTCTTGACGGACGTGGAGATGCCTTCTCTACTGACAATACTGAAGTTCTAGCTTGGGCGCTTGAAAATAAAGGATTTGAAGTAGGAATTACTTCCCTCGGTAATCCAGATACCATTGCGGCAGCAGTTCAAAAAGGCAACCAAGAATTGCTAGACTTCATCAATAAAGATATTGAAAAATTAGGTAAGGAAAACTTCTTCCACAAGGCCTATGAAAAAACACTCCACCCAACCTACGGTGACGCTGCTAAAGCAGATGATCTAGTTGTTGAAGGTGGAAAAGTTGACTAATACTCTTCGAAAATCTCTTCAAACCACGTCAGCGTCGCCTTGGATTATATATGTGACTGACTTCGTCAGTCTTATCTACAACCTCAAAGCAGTGC
>NZ_JVLI01000128.1:0-249 GCF_001072315.1 Streptococcus pseudopneumoniae
TTACAGTATAGCACAGGAAGTGATTTTTTGCGCTTTTTTACTGTTTTTTTTCAAATAAAAACCACCCGCTATACGGGTGTGCGTCTAAGGTTATACCAAAAAAAACTCCAAACGCGATACAATAAAGATGTTCAAACCAATTGTATAGTAAAATGAACCAAAAATAGTACACAATGTGGTATAATTTTCTTATGGCATATTCAATAGATTTTCGTAAAAAAGTTCTCTCTTATTGTGAGCGAACAGGTA